>CAZJYL010000071.1:0-10487 GCA_964550265.1 uncultured Bacteroidaceae bacterium | reverse complement strand
ATACAGGGATATGCAACGTTTAAATATGCAAAAGTTTCCTTAGCCTGAGGTATAGTGCCTTTGGTTTCAACCCCGCGTGTATCCCAGGGTGTTTCGGTGAGCATGGTTCCCCATTTAATATCCATTATGTTTTTCCCTTCGTATTTTTTTGCCGGAACAATATTTAACCATGTACGATAACGCCCGTCGCAAGTATGACTGGTAATTACGGAACCGTCTGTAGTGGCATTTTTTCCAGCCATTATACAGGTGCAACTTTCGTCTATCGGGAAATCATTGGCCTGACAAAACACATTGGTATAGTTTACCAATATCAGGATCAAAACAAGGGAAATTACTTTCATAGTATATCAGTTTTGCAATGCTACAAAGCTAATAATTTTAAATCATGCTGCAAATAAACGTAATGTTCTATCTTTGCATTATGGCACTTACAAAAAAACGTAATCGTTGGAAATGGCTGCGCTGGCCACGGATAATTTTAGCCAAAGGCATTCTTCGTTTGTTTGGCTGGACATACAATTATGCCGTTTCAAAAGAAATCACCAAGGCCGTAATGGTGGTGGCACCGCATACTTCCAACTGGGATTTTATTCTTGGCCGTTTGTGCTACAATGCGCTTGATATCAGGGTTCGCTTCATGATTAAAAAAGAGTCTTTTGTTTTTCCGTTGAATCTTTTAATACGCGCATGGGGAGGCATACCTGTGGATCGTAAAAATCCAGGCAATATTGCCGAACAAATGTCGGCACAGTTTGCAAAATACGATGAACTTGTGCTAGGAATAACGCCTGAAGGAACGCGTAAACCAAACCCTCACTGGAAAAAGGGCTTCTACCGCATAGCCATGCAGTCCAATGTACCTATGATACTAACTTATTTAGATTATAAAAGAAAATTCGGTTATGTTGGCAAAAGCATGATGGCTAGCGGAAATTATGAGGCAGATATGAAAACAATGAGTGAATTTTTTGATGAATGCACTGCCTGCCATCCCGAAAATTATGTGAGACCTAAGTTCTGATAATTTTTCGTAATATTTTTTTAGCATTGCTATAGGCAAAAAAAAAGACTGTCCGTATAATGGGACAGCCTTTTCAAAGGCTTTTGGTGTTTTTATTTTGTGGCAAAAACACGAGACTCGCTGCCATTACTGATACTTAGTTCATTTGAATCTGCATTAAAGCGGAACTCGTTACGCATTTGGTATCCGTCGGCAGTAAGTTCTTCAACACAGAAATAATTTTGCTGTGCTGTCATTTTGAACTGACGACCGTCAACTGTTGCGTATTGAACTTCGGTTTCGCCAGGAGCCATAGCCACAGGGTTACTTCCTGTCCAGAATTCAATCGTGTTGAAAATAACCAGATCGAGAACACTTGCTACTTCGTAAACGGGGATAATTAATAAGCCCCAGAATACCAATTGATTTACGAATTTACCTCCAGCATTTTGATTAAAGGTGTAAACTTTTCGGGTAAGGCCAAATTCTCCAAAACAGCCTGTATGTGAAATTACCATACCGGCTAATACTAAAGCAAAGATTAATTTTTTCATATGTGTAGATTTTAAATATTTTGCAAAATATTTATTGTAAGAGTCCAGAAGCGTTCAACAGTCGGGATAAGTATTTTTTCATCAGGGCTGTGAACACCACGTAGTGTTGGTCCAAACGACACCATATCCATACCTTCAATTTTTTCGCTGAACAATCCGCACTCAAGTCCGGCATGAATGGCTCTTACAATAGGTTTATATCCGAATTGTTTTTCAAATTGTTCAATAGTTGTTTTTAAAATGGCACTATTGGGATTTGGTGTCCAGCCCGGATAGCCATTGTTGTGTTTATAATCAAATCCGGCTAAACGAAAAGTTGCCGCAACTGCATTTTTTATATTGTGTTTTGCTGATGCAACCGAACTGCGCTGGCTTGTGGCAATTGTAATGACATTATTATTCATTTTGACCGAAGCCAGATTGGTAGATGTTTCAACAAAACCTTCAACATCTTGCGACATTGCAATAACGCCATGAGGCATGGCATAGATAAGGTCAATCAATTTTGTTGCTGTCTTGCTGTCGATAACCTGTTTTGGAGCTTCGGTTTTCTTTACTGTTATGCCAACATTAGGGTCAGTAATTTTATATTCGGCTTTTATTGTTTTATCCAGATTCTCTATGTAAGAAAACACATCTTTTTCTTTGCCAATGGGAATAAGAATAATTGCCACAGCATCCCTTGCAATGGCGTTTCTCAGATTGCCGCCGTCAAACGACGCCAAACGTGCCGAAGGATATTCGTTGCCAATTTCCCATAAGGCGCGTCCAAGAATTTTATTGGCGTTGCCTAAACCTCTGTGAATATCATCGCCGGAATGGCCTCCTTTTAGTCCGCCAACAATAATTTCGACAGCACTCAGCCCTTCAGGTGCAGGCTCCGATGTATAATAACGTGTACCTACTGTATCTATGCCGCCGGCACAGCCAATAAAAATTTCACCTTCATCTTCGCTGTCGAGATTTAGTAATATGCGGCTTTTTAGCATATCAGATTTAAGTGCAAAAGCTCCGGTTAAACCGGTTTCTTCGTCAACGGTAAATAAACATTCAAGAGGACCGTGCCCTATATCGGTTGACTCGAGCAATGCAAGCTGAGCAGCTACTCCTATGCCGTCATCGGCTCCCAGTGTTGTACCTATTGCTTTTACCCATTCTCCGTCAATGCGCGGTATGATGGGGTCGGTATCAAAATTATGCTTGCTGTCGGCTTCTTTTTCGCAAACCATGTCTATATGGCTTTGAAGTGCAACCCAAGGCTTGTTTTCATACCCTGCGGTAGCAGGTTTGCGTATTACCACGTTGCCAACCTCGTCGGATAAAGTTTCTAAATTAAGCTGTTTACCAAAGTCTAAAAGGTATTGAACCATTTTTTCCTCTTTTTTGGATGCGCGAGGAATTTTACAAATCTCAGCAAAGTATTTCCATACTTTTTCAGGTTTCAAATTTTGAAAAACATTCTCCATGAAAAAAAAATTACATTTATTTTAAGGCCGCAAATATACATCAATTTTGTTCTATCGAAAAAACAAATATATTTTTATATTTTTGTTTGATAAATTTATATAATGAATAATTTGATTAACAAGGGGAACAGACCTACACGCTTTGGTTTTGGCGAAGGTGTGCGCGATGCCGCTATGGCAAATTCATCTGTTGTTGGTTTAGGTGCAGATATTACAAATTCGGTTAGTTTGAATTATTTTGCCGATGCTTTCCCCGAACGTTTTTATTCATTGGGCATTGCCGAGCAAAATTGTGCAGCAGTTGCAGCAGGACTGGCACTTACGGGATTAACTCCGGTATTTAGCACCTATGCGGTTTTTGCCACAATGCGGGCTGCCGATCAAATCAGAGTTTCGATATGTTATAATAATTTGCATGTTGTAATTGGCGGTGCACATGCAGGAATATCTGTTGGTCCTGACGGTGCCACCCATCAGGCATTGGAGGATATTGCCGTAATGCGTGTTCTGCCAAATATGACCCTGATTTCTCCCTGCGATGCCACACAGGCTAAGTTAGCAACCATTTATGCTGTGAATGAACTTAAGGGGCCGGTTTATATCAGATTCGGACGCGAGGCTGTCCCTGATTTTACATCGGAAACCGACAAATTTGAGTTTGGTAAAGGCCAATTATTGCGACAAGGTTCCGATTTATGCATTTTTGCAACGGGACACATGGTGTGGCATGCCTTGCAGGCAGCTAATGAACTGGCTTTGCAAAATGTTAGTGCAAGGGTAATAAATATCCATACCATTAAACCTATCGACAAAGATATTATAGTGAAAGCTGCACTCGAAACAAAAGCTGTTGTTACTGTAGAAGAACATCAAATTGCAGGGGGACTTGGCTCTGCAATAGCGGAAGTACTGGCTCAGGAATTTCCTGTCCCCATGGAATTCATTGGCATCAATGATAGTTTTGGAGAATCGGGTATGCCTGAAGAACTTATGATTAAATACGGGCTTAGTACGGAAAAAATTATTGAAAAATCATTAAAGGTGTTGTCAAGAAAATGAAAATATTCGTAATTATCTTTTATTTACTTGGTTTTAGCCAGTTGGTTTTTTCGCAGTCAAACTCATTAGACTCGGCATTAATACATAAAGCGGGTTTAGATTTAATTGATAAAAAATATTTGCTGGGTAAATTCAATCCGGCAAAAGAAGCTGACTTTTCATTAATTAGCAGCAAATACACCTCTAAAACAGGAATTTATCTGCGTACTGAAGTGTATAATGCTTTTATTGCAATGCGCGACAGTGCTTTGAAAGACGGGATTACTTTAACCATTGTATCGGCTACACGCACTTTTGACCACCAAAAAATGATTTGGGAAAATAAATGGAACGGAAGACAGTATGTGGGCGGCAAGTTGCTTAATGTTGCTTATCCCGACGAAGTGGAACGGGCAAATGTTATATTAAAATACAGCAGCATGCCGGGAACATCGCGTCACCACTGGGGTACGGATATTGACTTCAATAGCGTTGACCCTGCTTATTTCAAAACGGCAACAGGTATCAAAGTGCTGAACTGGCTCGAAACCCACGCTGCTCATTTTGGATTTTGCAAACCATATACACAGTTTGGCGAAACCCGCAAGACGGGATTTCAGCCTGAAGAATGGCATTGGAGCTATATTCCCATTGCATATAAATTTCAGCAGGCTTATGTCAGGCAGATAAATTATACCGATATTGAAGGATTCGACGGTGATGAAACAGTTTTTTCGGTACGCGTTATAGAAAACTACGTGATGGGCGTAGATTCTGCGTGTTGGAAGTGATTAAATCACATCTTTGAAAGCAAAAAATCTTTGATATTCATCCAGCGGATGCCATTTTTATCGGTATCCCATCCATTGTCCAGCGAAAGTACATATTTTGGAAAATGATTATCAATGCCGCGGTAAGCTTTGTATTCTCTTTCAGTAGCATTGCCTTCGTAAAGCGATTTGCATACCTGCAGATATAACTTTTCGTTACCTTTTGTGCAAATGAAATCAATTTTGTTTAATTCTATTTTGATATAAATGATATGCTTCTCTAAAACACCTTTTGCAAGCAGCTCATCTCGTAACTGTTGCATCAAAACACTTTTTACGCATCTACGAATGCCTGTAATGACCCTTACCACCGGTTTTGAAATAAAGGGGCGGACGGTTTCAAGGATGTTTTTTCTTATGATCATTTGTTTTCTTTTTACAAAAGCACGAAATAATTCATATATAAATGAAAATGTATATAAAAAATAATCAAGATTAAGATATAGCTGAAACAATAGCGAAATACTTAAGTTGTTTCGGCTATAACTGAAATGGTGATATTTGTTTTAGAAATGAAAGTAAAAAATCTTTAGAGCCTGTTTAAAATTTATGTCTATTACAAACCTGACGTTCGAAGAATTCAAAACTCTTCGGAAGTTGGTTTAATAAAAAATGTTTATATTATAGTCTTGAAATTAGATTAAAAAATAATCATTTATAAAATGATTTTACACTGCCGCTCATATTACAGTCTGCGATTTGGCATAATGCCGCCGGAACGAGTTGCTGCTTTGGCTGCCGAAAACGGGTTTGATAAAATCCTGTTTGCCGACATCAATAATAGCACGGGCTGGACAGATTTTATCAAACAATGCCGCAGCGAAAACATCGAAGGGATTATAGGCATGGAATTCAGGCGGGGCAGCCGCTTACTGTATATCTGTATAGCCGCCAACATGAGAGGATTTAATGAAATTAACGAATACCGCACCCGCTGCAATATTGATAAGACGCCTCCCGCCGATTTTGCGCCATCGTTCAATAATGTTTTTGTGTTATATCCATGGAATGAAAATTTACCAAAGCAACTTCGCGTTAACGAATACATTGCCGTACGACCTTCGCAGGTGCCGCAGTTGCGCATGCTTGGCGATGGCAAAATCCGCAGCCGCATGGTGGCCTGGTGGCCGGTTACTTTTTCTTCGGCTGACGATTACGACACACATTGTCATCTGAGGGCAATTGACAATAATACTTTGCTTTCAAACCTTAAGGCAGTGCAGCTTGCCAATAGGGATGAAATCATGCCCAATCGCAAAGCCGCTTACAAAGCCTTTTCGGAATGCAGTGACCTTATTGTCAATGCCGAAAATCTTTTGGGCAATTGCACTGTGGACTTGCAGTTTGGGGTTGTGCGCAATAAGAAAACATTTACGGGCTGCAGATATGATGACAAATTATTGCTCGAAAAACTGGCACTTGACGGATTTAAGCTTCGTTATGCAGATAAGCCTAAACATGTGCTTGAGCGTATACTCAAAGAGCTTGAAATCATTGACAAACTTAATTTTTCAGCCTATTTCCTTATGGCCTGGGATATTGTGCGATATTCCATGTCTTGTGGTTTTTATCACGTGGGGCGGGGCAGCGGTGCCAACAGCATAGTGGCATATTGCCTGTTTATCACAAATGTTGACCCAGTTGAATTAAATCTGTATTTTGAAAGGTTTATAAATCCTAAACGAAGCAGCCCTCCCGATTTCGACATAGATTTTTCGTGGAAAGACCGTACTTGCGTGCAGGATTACATTTTTAAGCGCTATGGCTCTAAGCACACTGCATTGCTTGGAATGATGCAGACTTTTAGAGATAAGTCGGTTTATCGTGAGTTGGGCAAAGTTTATGGGCTGCCCAAAAGCGAAATAGACGCAATTGTTGAAGAAAGAAAAACACTTAAGATTGATGATAAAATCGTTGACAAAATTGTTTCTACAGGAAACGCCATACGCGATTTTCCGAACATACGGAGCATTCATGCAGGCGGAATTTTAATTTCGGAGGAGCCCGTTACAATGTACTCGGCTCTGGATATACCTCCAAAAGGATTTCCAACAGTTCAGTGGGATATGTATGTAGCCGAAGATTTGGGATATGAGAAATTTGATATTTTAAGTCAGCGAGGCATCGGGCATATTGGCGACGCCGTTAAGTTAATTGCCAAAAATCGTCAAAAAAAAGTTGATATTAACGATATTCCTGCATTTAAGCAGGACGAGTCTGTTGCCGCATTAATCGAAAAAGGCGAAACCATAGGTTGTTTTTATATAGAGAGCCCTGCTATGCGCAGTTTGCTGAAAAAGCTCGACTGTCGTGATTATTCCACTTTGGTTGCCGCCAGCTCGATTATACGCCCGGGTGTGTCGTCTTCCGGCATGATGCAGAAATATATCAGCCGATATCATAATCCTGAGTCGTTTAAATATTTGCACCCGGTATTGGAAGCATTATTAAGCGAAACTTATGGCATAATGGTTTATGAGGAAGATGTGCTTAAGGTTGTACATCATTATGCGGGGCTCGATCTGGCCGAAGCAGATATTTTGCGTCGCGCTATGAGTGGCAAATACCGAAGCAGGGAAGAAATGAAACGTATAGTAAACAATTTTTTTGATGGTGCTGCAGCACTGGGTCGCCCCGAAGCGGTTACCAAGGAATTATGGCGACAGATTGAATCGTTTTCGGGATATTCTTTTTCGAAGGCTCATTCGGCATCATTTGCGGTGGAAAGCTATCAAAGCCTTTTTCTTAAAGCTCATTATCCGCTTGAATTTATTACTGCAGTTATAAATAATTTTGGCGGTTATTATCGCACCTGGGTATATTTTTCCGAGGCCAGACGCAACGGAGCCAATATATTGCTTCCCTGTGTAAATCATGGAGATTATTTTACCACGGTTCATGAAAATAATATACGTGTGGGTTTTGTTCATGTGCAGGGCATAGAAGAAAAATTTATTTTATCCGTAATAAAAGAACGTGAGCAAAATGGATTTTTTGCAGATATACACGATTTTATATCGCGCACTAAAGCCACGCGTGAGCAATTGACATTGCTGATACGAATAGGAGCCTTTTCTTTTACTGGTAAACGCAAACCTGAATTATTGTGGGAAGCCTTGGCCGGACAAAACACCTGCAATGCAAATGAAGTATCGGGACAGTTGTTTGCTTTGCCGCACAGTTTGCCAAAACTACCCGTGCTGACAACATCCGTAATCGAAGATGCTTATGATGAAATGGAATTATTGGGGTTTCCCATAACGCTAACGTGGTTCGATTTGCTCAAAACCGGTTTCAGAGGCGAAGTACAAGCGTCGAACATGCATACAGCCGCAGGCAAATACGTAAAAATGATAGCCCCTTTGGTAACTATAAAGCCGGTACGTACAAAGAAAAACGAAAAAATGTTTTTTGCCAGCTTTTTGGATTTTGAAGGAAATTTTTTCGAAACAGTGCATTTTCCCGACAGCCTGAAAAAATATCCTTTCAGAGGCAATGGGGTTTATTTGCTGTATGGCAAGGTAATCAATGAATTTGGAGCAACCACCTTGCAGGTTGAAAAAATGGCAAAGATGGAATTACGCAAGGACCCGCGGTCGGTTGACGCATAGAAATAAAATGTAAAAAAACAGAATACGAAGAATAAAAATTAATTCAGCTGAGGATCCGAAGGCAAATGCGTCCAGAAATTATATTCTTCTCCAAGTTGTTTTACTAAACCCGGCCAGATTAAATCAGCTTTTATTTTAATCAGCTCATTTAGCTTTGGTATTGTAACTGCCCATGAGTTCTTTTTCAGCTCATTTTCTAATTGATTAGCTCCCCAGCCTGAGTATCCCAGAAAAAAACGTATTGAGTCAGGTGTTATATTTCCTGCTAAAATATTATCAACTACATTTGTTATTCTACCGCCCCAAAACAAATTATCTCCAATATGGGAGCTTCCTTCAATTAAATCTCCGTGAGTATGGATGAAAAAAACGTTTTTGGCTTCAACAGGGCCGCCTATGTACAAAGGAGCATCAAAATCTCCTAAATCCGGCATAACTTCGCTTATATTGAATTTGATAGGCTTATTAATGATAACCCCGAATGAGCCATCTTTATCATGGTCAACTAGCAATATGGCCGACCTACGAAAATAAAAATCCTGAAGCAAAGGCTCTGATATTAGAACCCTGCCCGAAGAAGGCATAATTGCATTGGATTTAATTTTGTACATGACTTTTATTGTTAACTGATGATTCTTTGTTATTTTTGACAACTTAAAACGTCAAAAGTTGTTCCAAAATGAAAATTGTTGATAAAAACATCAATTTTGTCGAATTCAGAAAAAAATACCCCGTATTTACATACGAATCATTTGATTATAAGCTGGATAAGAATGGAATTTCTTTTGAATTCCACTTTCATATTGACAATAAATTTCATTTCAGACCATCGTCATATATTGATTATCAGCAGGTTGAGTTTTTTGATAAAAATCATAAGCCCGATTTGGAAAACATAATTTTCCACATTGGCATGATTGAATTAATTAGCTACTGGAAAGCCACCTGTTCTCCTATTGTTGTAATTAAGCCTTTCCAGCTAAACGATGAACAGATTTTATGGTGGAAGAAGCTGTGGTATAATGGGTTAGGAGAGTTTTTTTATGTTAATTCAATATCTGTTTCGATTGATGATTTCATGCAGGTTTCTTCGGGTACAAACCCGCTTAATACGGTTAAATTTAATCCGCACAACACTGATGCTGCAATAGTTCCTGTTGGTGGTGGAAAAGATTCGCCGGTAACACTGGAGTTGATTAAAAATAGTGGACACACCGTTATTCCTTTCATAATAAATCCGCGCGGTGCCACTCTTGATACTGTAAAAATGTCAGGAATAGCAATTGATAAATTTATTTCTGCCGGACGCAACATAGACCCGTTATTACTCGAGCTTAATTCGCAGGGATTTCTTAACGGGCACACGCCTTTTAGCGCCATGCTTGCTTTTTACACTGTTTTGGTTGCACAGATGATTGGCGTTGCCGATATAGCTTTGTCCAATGAATCAAGCGCCAATGAAAGCACTGTGCAGGGTACTGATGTTAATCATCAATATTCAAAGTCTTTTGAATTCGAAAATGATTTCAGGAATTATTGCAGACAATATGTGGCAGATGGATTTAATTATTTCTCTTTCCTGCGTCCGCTAAATGAATTGCAAATTGCAAGATTATTTTCCCGGATGACTTCTTACCATCAGGTGTTTCGCAGTTGTAATGTCGGCAGCAAGGAAAATATCTGGTGCGGTCAATGCCCGAAATGCTTGTTTGCATATATAATCCTTTCGCCTTTTTTGGTACCCGAAAAACTGGATTTAATATTCGGGTCAAATTTGTATGAAAACAAATCCTTACTACCTGTTTTTGACGAATTAATCGGAAATACTTTGGCCAAGCCATTTGAATGCGTTGGCACCGTTTCTGAGGTTAATGAAGCTGTTCAGCTGGCCTTAAAAAATCATTATGACAAACAGCAACAACTGCCTTATTTGCTGGAATATTATAAATCCTGCAATAAACAATCAGAACCAGGCAGTTTAGGCA
>CAZJYL010000070.1:0-10499 GCA_964550265.1 uncultured Bacteroidaceae bacterium | reverse complement strand
ATGAAATATTAAGAAATCTTACCAGTAAAAAGCTTTCCGACAATTTATTAGAGAATTTAATTCAAACAAGAGTAGATTTTTGCAACGAAATAGCAAATTCCAAAAAGCAATATATTGATTTAATTAAGGATTCCATTTATAGTTTAAGAGAACTTTTAACCGTATGTAAAAAATGTGTATTGTCAAATTCGGTATATATCAGGCAAAAGTGGGCAGGTCTTTCTAAAATAGAAGCTGTTGCTCAAGATTATTTTGATTTCATGAAAGAGTTGAGCAAAATTAATTTAGAGTTTTGGCAAGACACAATTGATATTGAACATTGGTTATCCTCGCGCAAAAGTGCATTTACTCAGGCAAGCATAGATATTTTGTCGGAATGGGGCAGTCATAGCATTGACTTATATAACAATCATATAAAAAATGCAAAAAACATTGATGATTTAATCGATAATGTTCCTTTGTTTTCTGATTTTGCAAATCATTTTAGGCGCATGGCCGATAAAATCGAATCGCCTCACGACAGGTTTCAATTCATAGTGTATTTACTCAGCGTGCAGGGAATGAGCCATTTGAGCCATTTTTTGCTTGTAGATTTAAATAGTGTTTTGCGCAATATTTTTGATAATCCCGAGGACGAGAGATTATTGAACTTTCTGACAGAAATTTTTAATTTATTTAAAGAAATAAAAGATAAAAATCCTTCCACTGTACTTGATTGTTTAAAAACAATTGGCTTAAAACTGTCGGGAGTAGATAATCAAAAGCTCCTTAATTATTTTCAGCGAAAGTGTTTGGAGCTGGGATTTATCAGGCCCGGAGGTCAATACATGACTTCGGAGTGGCGTATGGACGTGAACCCATACCATGTTAAAAATATTAGGGTGTGGCTGGAAATATTTCAGTCGGCTCCTGAAAAGTTTCAAATTTTGTTGGCCGGATTAACGGCAAACCTGAAGCTTGGCGGTATTTTTATTTTTGATACAGATCTTTTTCAAAAAGATGTATCGAGTCTTTTAAACTCGGATATCAAAAGCACATTTAAATTAACAAAGCAGCTTTGTCGGATTTTTCCCGTTTATTTTAACGAAATCGGTGCTGAAGGCGAACTCAGAGATGTTACTACACAAATGGATGAGATTAGCCACAGACAAGATCTTCTGATACATTTTTTAAGAAAGCAAATTCATATTGAGAGTAATAATACTCATATTGCATTAACGATTAACATTTATAATTTCTGGATACATAAGGACAAATCTAAATTAAGAAGCTTTTTGCCTGATGATGTTTATTTTGCCATTGACCCGGATGGTGTTTATGTTAAACATATACATCAGATGATTCTTGAAATTGCCAAACAGCAAAACAAAGACCCATATAATTTGATTCATGAAGATCCGGATATTTTTGCCAAATGGGTTGATGAATGTGGCGATTTTCCTGAGAATGAAAAGAAACGTTTGAAATTCATCAGCAGATTAAATTTCCTGCTGGAAGAAAAATATTCCTTTAATACAGTAGATATATGTAAATACTTAAAGCGTTTTAATTTTTTACAGACTCCCGAAATTGACATTTTGGAAGAACATCTGAATTCGGGACGTAAAGATCAGGCTATAAAGCAGATTTATAAATTTATAGAACAGCTTAATGATATTATTTTAAATGATAAAAAATCGGAAGGTTGGGAGAATATTTATTATAAGAGGCACGTGGCTTTTGGGATACCGTCGATGTATGGCGAATATCACGAAAGAAGATTTGAGTCACTGGGTATAATTTTTAAGCTGGAAAGGCTTGCTGCCGATTTAACCGAGGGCATGCGTCAGGATTTGAATCTGCAAATAATCACGGCCAATTCTCTGCATAAAATAGCAAAAATTCTGGAATTGTATCGCCAAGGCATTAAGCTTGACGGAATTTCGATAAAGGGGTTTGATTTATATTTGAAAATGTTCACATATAGTCTTCAATCCCAGAGTTTTAGCCTGCAACAGCACATAAATCTATTTAGATTTATGAGCGAAAATGTAAAAGAAATCATTACCAAATATTTTTTACGACCTTATGATGAGACTTTATTAACCATTATACCTCAAATATTTGATATTGCAGACCTTAATGAAGCAAAACGAATACAATTTATCCATGCTAAATCCGAAGAGTTTTACCGTGGTCTGTTGTCGTCGGCATTTTTGCTTCAAAGCCTTGATAGTTTTGTTGCTGAAGTAAGTGATGCCATGCACAGACTGGCCGATAACAATCCGCCGCAGATGATTCGGGATATTATGTCGCTTAACACCGACATGATGGTTAGTCCTTTTTATTCACGCACTCCTGCCATGGATAATCAGGTATTTATTGGGTCAAAAGCTTATTTTTTAAAAACATTATATTTACTTGATTTCCCTGTCCCTCCTGGCTTTGTCATTACAACTGAGGTTTTTCGAAGAAAAGAAGCCATTTTACAACATGAAGAGCTAACCCATGCTTTTGGAAAATTAGTTATGCAACATGTTGCAAAACTCGAAAAAATTACAGGAAACAAATTTGGAAGCAAAACGAATCCTTTATTGCTTTCTGTACGGTCGGGAACAGCTATTTCCATGCCCGGAGCCATGAATACATTTTTGAATGTGGGGATAAATGAGGAAATAGCCGAAGGTTTGAGCAAAAAAGATAATTACGCATGGACATCGTGGGATTGTTATCGCCGCTTTTTGCAAACATGGGGAATGTCTAACGGAATTGCCCGTGATGTGTTTGATCAGATAATGAAGGATTTTAAAATCAAATATAATGTAGCACAGAAGGTTTATTTTACACCTGCTCAGATGCGCGAAATGGCTTTGTCATACAAAAAAGTCATTATGGAGCATGGTGTTTATATCGAAGAAGACCCAGAAAAGCAATTAAGACAGACCATTCTTGATGTTTTCAATTCCTGGTCATCACCACAGGCTATTGTTTACCGTAAAATTTTGCAAATAGCAGATGAGTGGGGAACAGCTGTAATCGTTCAAAAAATGGTATTGGGAAATTTGAATTACACTTCGGGAACGGGAGTGCTTTTTACCCATGCACCTCACATCAGAAAGCCTGGAATTTATCTTTTTGGAGATTATTCGCTGGTTAGCCAGGGTGAAGATATTGTTGGTGGCTTGGTTAATCCGCGTGCGCTTTCATCAAAGCAGCCTAATGACGAAAATCCTGAACAATCATTACAGGTGCAATTTCCTGATATTTATGAAAGATTGCTTAAGCTGGCAACTGATATGATAGACGTTCATGGATTTAGTCATCAGGAAATTGAATTTACGTTTGAGTCTCAGGACCCGCAGGATTTATATATACTTCAAACCCGTGACCAGGATTTGACTCTAATGTCCAAGCCTGATACTTTTACCAATCCGGTACCGGATGAATATTTACTCGGGCGCGGTATAGGCATTGGCGGGGGTGCCATGAACGGCATTGCTGTTTTTGATGAAAATGATATTCGTGAATTTAGAAAATCACAGCCCGATAAAAAGCTTATTCTTGTGCGCCCTGATACTGTACCTGAAGATATTGGTTTAATCTTCGAGACAGATGGACTGATAACAGCCAGAGGAGGTGCAACGTCTCATGCTGCTGTTACTGCAGTTAGGTTGGGAAAAATTTGTGTTGTCAACGTTGCCGGCCTTATTGTAAATGACAGCAAAAAACAATTTAGCATGAGCAATTCAATTATTAATGTTGGTGATGAAATTGCCATCGACGGCACAATAGGTTGTGTTTATAAAGGCAATTTTGCTTTGAGCATTTTTGAGGAACAAAATAATTTGGCGTAACAGTTAATAACTATAAAATAAAGTAGATATGGAAATTAATGTAAAAAGTAAAAGACTGCTTGGTATAAACAGTTTGGGGAGGATTGGGAAATTAACTCTGTGGAATCAACTGGCTACAAAAGACTTTGATGGTATTGTGGTTAATGTTGGCAGAGAAGTGGGTAAATCTACGGATGATTTACTTCAGGTTATTGAAACAGATACAACGTATGGCCAATTGGGAAAATTTCTTAACGGTTTTGCTGGGAAACAGATAATTCCCAAGGTAATTGATGAAGCCAATATGTTGTTTGAGATTGACGGGATGCCAATAAAAATTCTCAGATCCGAACGTAATCCTTCAGGTATCCCATGGCGCGAAGAAGGAGTAGAATTAGTTGTTGACTGCACCGGGCAATTTCTTGACCCCGTTGCACCACCCGATTCTCCAAAAAGTAGTTTGCGTGGCCATTTGGTTGGTGGTGCACGCAAAGTGATTGCAAGTGCACCATTTAAGATTAAGGATAAATCAGCCCGTATGCCTGAAGATTCTGTCATGATGGTTTATGGTGTAAATCATCTAGATTATAATCCGTCAATTCATAATATTATTTCGGCTGCGAGTTGTACAACAACAGGATTGTCGCACATGATGAAACCTTTGCTCGAAGATGTTGAGGCTTCAAAAATTTTAACGGCTTCTATGTCAACGGTTCATTCAGCCACAAATACGCAATCTGTACTTGACTCAGTACCAAAAGCTGCTGCAAGCGATTTGAGAAAGAGTCGTTCGGTGTTTAATAATATTATTCTTTCAACAACGGGTGCCGCAAAAGCACTTGAGTCGATATTACCCGACATTCAAAAAATTGGTTTCATGGCAGATTCTGTTAGGATTCCAACTTCTACTGTTTCGTTGATAACATTGAATATAACCTTTAATTCGGGGCTTGACGAAAACGGAAATCCATTGCTGAACAGAAATTATATTAATCAAATTTATAAAAATGCGGCTGCCGGACCACAAAAAGATATGCTTGTTTTTAGTGAACGGCAAAATGTTTCTGCTGATATGATGGGCTTCAGGGCTGCAGCAGTTATAGAAGGTTGCGAAACACATACAAGGACGGGATTTGTGAATTTGCCTGCCTCATTATTCGATTCTTACGGCATGAAAAACACTACCGATATTCACATGCCAGTAACACATGCCAAAATATTCGGGTGGTATGATAATGAATTTGGAAGCTATGTGTATATGCTCACAAAATTGGCAGCATACATTTATTCCAAGTTGTAGTTTTTATTGTTTAAAAAGCGTAGTTTATAAAACTATGCTATATCATTATGCCTTTTAATGTTGCGGCAGTGCAGTCTGTTATTTTAACACTGACAAGTGAGCCCGGCATAATGTTTTCGGCATCAAAAACCACAACTTTATTTTGGTTTGTTCTGCCAAACATCTGTTTTTTTGAACGTTTTGAAAATCCTTCAACCAAAACTTCAAAGGATTTTCCTATGTCGCGCTTGTTATGCTGAAGCGAAAGCTCCTGCTGCAAGTTAATTATTTCAGTCAGCCTTTCCGATTTAATTTTTTCGGGAACATCGTCATTCAATTTTGCTGCTGCAGTTCCTTCACGTTTACTGTATTTAAACATAAAAGCATAATAAAAATCTGCTTTTTTCATTATGTCCAATGTATCCTTGTGGTCCTGGTCGGTTTCTCCGCAAAATCCTGCAATAATATCTGTGCTAATGGAAATTTCGGGCATATATGACTTCAGCAGTTCTATTTTACTTAAATAATCGGCAACAGTATATTTTCTGTTCATGCGTTTCAATACAATGTCGGAACCTGACTGAACGGGCAGATGAATTGATTTGCAAATATTGTTGTGATTGGCCATAACTTTAACAAGGTTTTCAGAGAGATCCTTCGGGTGGCTTGTTGCAAATCGTATTCTTAGATTAGGAAAACTTTTGGCAATGTAATCCAGAAGGGCAGGGAAATCATATTTTTCATTCCCATAAGAGAAATTGTATGAATTTACATTTTGCCCTAACAATGTTATTTCGGAAAAATTCTTTTTTTCAAGAACTTCTATTTCTTTAATAATTGATTTAACTGGGCGGCTTCTTTCTCTGCCTCGAGTATAAGGCACAACACAATAGCTGCAAAAATTATTGCAACCACGCATTATTGAAACAAATGCAGTAATATTTCCGGTTTGATAATGCTCAGGCGAAATATCTTCATACGTTTCGCTTGTGCTAAGTATAACATCGCTGGCTTTTTTGAAATTTTCTACCTCTCTTAATAATATAGGTAGTTTTTTGTAGCTGTCGGGACCTGCTAATAAATCTATATCTGTAAGCTTTTCAAATAATGTTTCATTTAGGCGTTCAGCCATACAGCCAATAATTCCAATACGCAGGTGAGGCTTTTTTTTCTTAATAGCCTGCAATTCACGACCGCGCGCTAAAACTTTTTTTTCTGCATTATCACGTATGCTGCATGTGTTTATTAATATAAGGTCGGCTTCTGAAGCATCATTACATATTTCATAGCCTTCGTTTTTTAGAATAGAAGCTACAACTTCACTGTCTGCAACATTCATCTGGCAGCCGTAAGTTTCGATATATAAATTTTTCTTTTGCATGATATTTTCAATACAAATTTACTAATCTAAAAACTTTCATACACTTAATTTTTTTAATATATTTTTTTCAGGGCATATATTTTTTATTTTAAATGATTGATTTACAGCGTGTAGATAAAAATAATTAAAAATTTTATTGAACTATACCATTTTTATTCATTTAATTTGCGAAAAATTTTAAAGGATGGGTAAAAATTTAGTCATTGTTGAGTCACCTGCAAAAGCCAAGACAATAGAGAAGTTTTTGGGAAAAGATTATCAGGTATTGTCGAGCTATGGCCATGTTCGCGACTTACAAAAAGAAGACATAAGCATTGACATAAAAAATGGGTTTAAGCCTTTATACATAGTATTGCCGGATAAGCAAAAAATAATCAGTGAACTTAAAAAACTCAGCAAACAAGCCGAAACCACGTGGTTAGCCACTGATGAAGACCGTGAGGGAGAAGCTATTGCATGGCATTTGGCAGAAGCTCTTAATCTTGATTTGAAAAAAACAAAAAGAATAGTTTTTCATGAGATAACAAAAACAGCTATACTCGAAGCTATCAAAAATCCGAGAAGTATTGATGTTAATTTGGTAGATGCGCAGCAGGCCCGCCGTGTGCTTGACAGGCTTGTGGGTTATAGATTATCACCTTTGTTATGGAAAAAAGTAAAGCCTGCCCTTTCTGCCGGACGTGTTCAATCAGTGGCTGTACGTTTAATAGTTGAACGCGAAAATGAAATAACCCAATTCAGCAGCTCTTCTGAATTTAGAGTTACCGGCGTTTTTAAGGCTGTAAAAGATATTTTGAATGCTGAACTTAATGAGCGTTTTGATGATGAACGCGAAGCCATGATTTTTTTAGACAACATCAAGAATAGCTCATTTAAAATTGGCAAAATAGAGGTAAAACCGGGAACCCGTAATCCGGCAGCACCTTTTACAACATCAACCTTGCAGCAGGAAGCTGCGCGAAAACTTGGGTTCTCTGTTTCGCAAACCATGACCATTGCCCAGCAATTATACGAATCGGGACTCATTACATATATGCGTACCGACAGTGTTAATTTATCTAAGCTGGCATTAGGATCAATTAAAGAGGAAATCGAAAAGCTATACGGCAAAGAATATTCAAAAACACGACAATTTGCCACCAAAACCAAGGGAGCACAGGAAGCACATGAAGCAATCCGCCCTACTTATATAAGTAATCGCGAAATTGAAGGTTCGGCTGCTCAAAAAAAATTATATGAACTGATATGGAAACGTACTGTAGCATCACAGATGAGTGAAGCTAAAGTTGAAAAAACATCTGTACAGATAGACATTTCCAATGTGCCGCAGTATTTTATTGCACGCGGTGAAGTAATAGTTTTTGATGGCTTTTTGAAGGTGTACGAAGAATCTAACGATGATGATTCTGCAGATGAAGAAAAAGGTCAATTGCCAAAATTAAAAACAGGACAGCAACTGGAGCAGCAAAAAGTAGTTGCCGAGCAAAGATTTTCGCAGCCACCACCACGCTATAGCGAGGCATCGTTAGTTAAAAAGCTTGAAGACCTGGGAATCGGCCGCCCAAGTACATATGCACCTACTATTTCAACAATTCAGAAAAGGGAATATGTCATTAAAGAAAACCGACAGCCCGTCGAGCGAAAATATATTTTAATAAAACTTGTTAAAGGAGATATTAAAAGAACTATTGAAACAGAAAAATTCGGCGGAGAAAAAAATAAATTATTCCCTACGGATTTAGGTGTTGTTGTAACAAAGTTTTTAATTGAACATTTTGAAAACATTATTGACTATAATTTTACGGCAACCATTGAAAAAGATTTTGATGAAATAGCGGATGGGAAGAAAAAATGGGGAAGCCTTATTGCGAAATTTTACAAGGATTTCGATCCTCAGGTGTCAAATATTGACAAAACTACCGGCAAGTACCATGGCGAGCGTTTGCTTGGAGTTGACCCTGAAAGCAAAAAAAATATTTATGTCAAATTAGGTCCTTTCGGCCCTATGGCGCAAATTGGGGAATCTACCGATGAGGAAAAACCACGATTTGTTGGTTTGCTAAAAGGACAATCAATCGATAGTGTTACTTTAGATGAAGTTTTAGCCCTCTTTAAGTTCCCGAAAACACTTGGAGAGCATGACGGAAAAGAAGTTGTTGTTTCGGTTGGGAAATTCGGACCTTATGTTCGATACGACGGAAAGTTTTATTCCATTCCGCGCGAAATTAATCCAACACAGGTTAATCTTTCATCAGCAATGCAGATAGTGGCAAATAAAGACGAAAAAGAAAAAAACAGCGTACTTAAAACTTTCAAAGAAGAGCCAGATTTAAAAATTGTGAAAGGACGATATGGCCCATACATAAAATACAAAGGGAAAAACTTCCCGCTTGGGAAAGGTAATAAGTATGAAGCTTTATCGTTAGCTGAAATTTTAGAAATAATTAATCAACATCCCTCAAAATCCGGCGGCAAAGCTGTTTCGGCAAAGACAAAAAAGAGTGCAGAAAAAGAACAAAAAGACGAAACGGTAAATGATAAAGTCAAGGCCAGACAATCCGCAAAAGCATCAACAAAAAAAGCCACCACCAAAAAGACGGTTACGTCTAAATCAAAAAAGAAATAATTATAATGGATGAGTTGCAACTGTACTTTGAGCCTATAGATTTATCAATTCTTCCTGAAAAGTTTTATTCAGGCCAACTGGGTAATACCGTTTTATTTCATACTATTGACAATTTCCCGGATTATACGGATTCGGATATTGTAATTTTAAGTGTTCCCGAAAACCGAAATTCATTAAGTAGCCGTGACACATCTTTAGCCGGTGATGCCGTAAGGCAACAACTTTATAAGTTGCAAAATCATTTTTCTGGTATAACAATTACAGATTTGGGCAATATTCGAACGGGGGTTACTGTTGAAGATACTTATGAAGCAGTCAGCGAAGTTTTGAGTGTTCTTTTGAAAAACAATGTTACCCCAATAATATTGGGAGGTAGTCAGGATCTTACTTATGCAAATTATCTGTCGAATGAGAAAAGAGGCAGAATAATAAATATTATTTCGATAGATTCGCGTTTTGACATTGGCAAATCTGATGATGAATTAAGCAATGAATCATGGTTGAATAAAATCATTTTCAGAAACCCTAATTTTCTTTTCAACTATTCAAATTTAGGCTATCAAACATATTTGGTTGAACAGGAAGCCATTGGGTTGATGAAAAAACTTTTTTTTGATTGCACACGCCTTGGCCATGCAAAAGCAGATATGAGTGAAATTGAGCCATTAATACGAAATGCCGATTTATTATCATTTGACATGTCTGCTATTCGTATGAGCGATTGTCCTGCTGCTTCTTTTCCGTCGCCTAATGGTTTTAACGGCGAGGATGCCTGTCAGATTATGCGTTATGCCGGGTTGAACGAAAAACTTTCATCGCTTGGACTTTTTGAATTATGCCCTGCAAATGATATTGGCTCAATGTCTACCGCACTGGCAGCTCAAATGATATGGTATTTTATTGATGGATTTTCTTCGCGCAAAGGCGATGACCCACATTTGAAAAAGTCTGCATTGATGAAATATATTGTAACGATGCATGAAACACAGTCGGATATATCTTTTTACCGCAGCCCTTTGAGCGACAGGTGGTGGATGGAGGTTCCCTGCCCGAATAATTTATTTTCAAAATATGAACGCCATTATATGGTGCCTTGTAGCTATAAAGATTATGAAATGGCGATGCAGAATATTTTGCCTGACCGCTGGTGGCAAACATTTCAGAAATTCATGTAAAGTTATTAATGTTTAAAATGTTTTTTGCTTTAAAACACGCAAAAAATTAATTTAATGAAACAATATTGATTTTTGTTAGTATAACATGATTTGAGTGAAGCCAATAAATTTTTTATTAAAAAAGCTAACAATTTTTTAAAAATTATAAATAATTTGTTGGTGATATCAGAAAATCTTTGTTACTTTATGCACTTTTTTAAGGAAGGTCAAACGAAATTTATAATTA
>CAZJYL010000069.1:0-10556 GCA_964550265.1 uncultured Bacteroidaceae bacterium | reverse complement strand
ATTTGTAGAAATTTGAAACAATATATATAAATGATATTTATATATTAAATAATGCTATTACTTTTATCAAATAACTCAATTTTTTATTAATTAGTTGAAATAGAATGAGAAAACTTTACACCTATTTGTTCTGCACCTTCATTTTTATGGGTGCAGCATTTGCACAGGAAAAAACAATTAGCGGGAAAGTCTGTTCTGCAGCCGACGACAGCCCGCTGCCTTTTGTGGCAGTTGCAGTTAAAGGCACCACCAAAGGTGTTAATACTGACCTTGATGGTAATTTTAAAATTGCCGGAGTTTCCGCAAAAGATTCAATAACAATTAGTTTCGTGGGATTTGAGACACAAACCATTTTTGTTGGTAATCAAACTTTTTTTGATGTAAAATTAAAACCAACAGTAAAACAACTTGAGGCAGTTGAAATAACAGCTTTGGGTGTAACGCGTCAAAGCCGTGAAATTGGTTATGCAACGCAAAAGGTTGATGGAGAGGATATTTTAAAATCCAACACTTCAAATATTATTAGTGCCATTTCGGGCAAAACGGCCGGAGTGCAGGTTTCTAATAATAATGGTATTGATGGGGGAACATCTCGTATTGTTATTCGCGGAAACAATAACTTTTTGACAACAAATCAGCCGTTAATTGTTGTTGATGGAATACCAATGGAAAATTCAGAAGGAATTGGTACCAGAACCGGAGCAGACTGGGGTTCAGCTATTAATAACATTAATCCTGATGATATAGAAGAGATGTCTATTTTGCCGGGTGGTTCTGCTTCAGCACTTTATGGCTCCCGGGGTGCTAATGGTGTTATTTTGATTACCATGAAAAAAGGTAAGGCAAGGCAGGGTATAGGTGTAACATATAGTGTTACAACCAAAGTAACTACACCGTATCGATATCGTGAGGTTCAAAATAAATACGGGGGCGGGGCACCGCTTACTTTAACTCCTCCTACATTTCCTGTTGATTCCAATGGCATACCTTATTACCAGACACAACAACATACCGATAATTTAATATTAAATCAAAATGGAGACGTTTCTTCTACGTCTGCAGAATTCGGTTATTATGGCAGTGCCGTTTCTTGGGGTCCCGAAATGAGTGGGCAGCAAATTCGTTGGTGGGATGGAGTAATGCGTCCGTGGTCGCCACAACCGGATAATTTGCGATTAGCTTTTAAAAATGGTCTTACCACCACACATAATGTGGCACTTGAAGGTGGAACTGCATCTGCAAATACTCGTGTTTCAATTACCAGAACAGATAACAAACCAATAGTAGGAAATTCCGGTTATTCTCAAACCACATTGAATTCAAATACAAATTTTTCGGTGTCAAAGAAACTAATAGCCGGAGTTTCTATACAATACATTAAATATAACCGTTTAAACAGCCCTATTTTAGGAGAGTCGGAAAACTCATTTTCCAAAGGATTTTTATATTGCTATCCAAGAAGTTATCAAGGTGAAGACATGCACAATTATGAAAATGCAGATGGCTCACGTGTAGAACGCATTAATTATCCATATGAGTATATTGATCCGTATTTATGGTGGAGTTATAATAACAACAATACCATATTGGACAGAAATAAATTTATCGGCGGTGTATCATTGAATTATGAAATAACAAACTGGCTTAATGCAACAGGCCGCACCGGAATAGATTATGGGCTTGATGAATGGGAAACCAAAAGGAAGCCGATAGATTCAGAAGGACTTTTATATGGTCATTATAGTAAAACAATGAGCAAGGGACAGACCAATAACAGTGAGTTTTTATTTATTGCACATAAAGACAGCATTTTTAATACTTATATTAATGCTCGTTTTAGTGCTGGAGCCGGAACTTTTTATCAAAATAATCACGGCATTTCCGGTCGTTCGGGAAATTGGTATTACCCAAATCTTTATTCTTTTACCAATTACACAGGCACTATTGATGACCCTCAATTTAATTACCCCGGTGATGTCAGGGCGTATGAGTCTATTTGGAGACGCAAAACCAACTCTGTATTTGCATTTTTAAATTTATCGTACAAAAACATGTTGTTTCTTGAACTAACAGGACGCAACGACTGGTCTTCCACATTGCCATCCGGAGCCAATTCATACTTTTATCCGTCGGCTTCATTAAGCTTTGTTTTATCTGATGCATTTAATTTTTCGGACAGTTGGATGAATTTTTGTAAAGTGCGAATGGGAGCCGCACAAACTGCTTCTGATTGTGCACCGTACGAAACATTTTTCCAATACAACTCTTTTATGATTAATGGAATGCAGGCTGTTACTTTTCCTCAGCCAATTCCTCCAACAGGTTTAAGACCACAAAGGGTTAATTCTTACGAAGCGGGTTTAAGTACTGAAATGATTAATGGAAAAGTTGAATGCGACTTCACATATTATTATAAATATTCATTTGACCAGATTGTACCCGGGCTACCTATACCAACATCATCGGGAGCATCAAGTGTTAAAATCAACAACGGTGAAATGTCAAATAAAGGTATAGAGCTATCAGTTAGTGGCATTGTAATGGAGAAGAAGAATCAGTATGCAAAAATCGGGTTCAATATTACACGTAACAAAAACAAAGTTATTAGCTTAGGAGAAGAAGGAACCCAATTGGTTATTGGCGATCTTTGGGGATTAAACGGACCTGCTCAGATACTTCAGGCGGGAGATGATTATGGAACTATTAGCGGATATGATTATATTAGAGATGCTAATGGCGTACCTATTTTAAATGATGAAGGAACAAAATATTTAATTACCGACACACGTGTACCAATAGGTAATGCGTCGCCAAAATTTTTATGGGGACTTAATGGACAGTGGACATATAAAAATCTTACTTTGAGTGCTTTGATTGATGCAAAAATTGGAGGCGACATATATTGCGGCACTTATGTTATTAGTATGCAAACGGGTCAAAGTCCCGAAACTTTATTAGAGCGCGACGGAGGCGGATTGCCATATACCGATCCTGATGGAAATGTTAGCAATACAGGAGTAATACTTGAGGGAGTTCACGCTGACGGTACGCCCAACACTGAAGTAGTACATTATTATTATAAGTATATGCCAAACTGGGGCGGATGGGGTAAATTCTTATCTACACCGGGAATCATGGAAGACACTTGGATAAAACTACGTGAGGTAGCTGTAGTGTATAATATTCCACGTAAGTATATTTCTAAAATGAAATTTGTTCAGGAAATTGGAGTAAGTTTTGTTTGTCGTGATGTCGGATATATTTATTCAAGTATTCCAGACAAAATAAATCCTGAGGGTATTAATGGTTCGGGAAATGCGCAGGGCTTTGAGTGGGCTTCGTTACCCGGATGCCGTTCTTATTCATTTGGTATTAAAGCACGTTTTTAATTTAATATTGAATTACTATGAAAACTAAAATATTCACATTCATATTTATTTTAGCAATTGGTTTTATAAGCAATTCTTGCACAAAAGATTTTGATGAAATAAACAAACCAATTGATTTATTTACCACTGCTTCGGATGGTTCATTGTTTTTGGGTATTGAAAGTTCTTTAATCAGACCAAGCGATGAATTATTTTATATCAACAACGAAGTTTTGTATAAGCAAACACAGCTGGGTGCATTAACAAAAGAAGCATGGGGCAATTATAATATTGGGACAGAAAGTGTTTGGCGTAATTATTATTCTGTAATGCCAAATATAAGAGAACTTGAGCGTCGTTTTGAAGCTGCAACGCCTTCGCCTGAATTAAACAATATGAAGGCAATGCTTAAGATTTTACTTGCCTACAAAACATTTAAAGTAACAGACTTGTTTGGTGATATTCCTTTCAGCGAAGCAGGCTATGGTTATCTTGATGATACCAAATTGTATCCAAAATTTGACACTCAGCGTGATATATATTTGTTTTTGCTTGATGAGCTGAAGTGGTGTGATGCAAATATTGATTTGACTGCAACAACAAAGGAGCCTTTTCTTACATTTAAATCCTATGATGTTCTTTTCAACGGCGACATGACGATGTGGCTTAAATTCGCGAATTCGCTTCGATTAAGATATGCCATGCGTATGTATGATAAAGAACCGGCTATTGCGGCAGCTCATGTACAGGATATTATTACAGGCAATAAAAAAGTTTTTATTGGGATGGATTTTGGCGGACCTGCTCTTGAATCGGCTTCTTTATGCACTAAGCTGCAGCATTTAGGCCAGGGCAGTATGGAATGGGCTTTCCGTGAGCACAAAAATTTAAGAATGGGAACCAATATATGGAATCTCATGTCCGAAAATGACAATCCTGATGGAAGTGGCATTTATGATCCGAGAATTTATTTCTTCTTTGACACCAATAATGATGGTAAATGGGCACCATATCCTCAAAACCCGCCTTCAGGATTTGCGCCGGACGGCGGAGCACCTTATGGTGGTCAGCGACGTACGGATGCTGCATATTTTATAAAAGGTGACGAATGCAAGTATTCACCGTTTAATTTTTTCATGGTTAGTAATAATCAAATTGTTCCTGAAATTTTGATTTCCGGTGCCGAGGTTCATTTTTTAAAAGCCGAGGCATATCAAAGAGGAATTGGAGTTGCACAAAATGATGGCAAAGCCGACAATGAATTTTTGAGCGGGATACAGGCTTCGTATTATTTCTGGGACAACAGGATGTCGCAAGCAAAATTACCAAGCGGTACAGGCACTTTTTATGATGTGATTAGTGTTCCGTCATCACTTGATGTAACTTCATTGCAAATTAAAGTTGACCTCTGGAATTTCAGCACACAGGAAGAAAAAATTAAAATGATATATACACAACGTATGATTGATCTTTTTTGGCAACCTGCAGAAGCTTTTGCATTAGCCAGAACGGGCCGTACACCTCGTGAGGGAAATGCAATATCCTTTTTCCGTTTCCCAATACCGGCATCGGAAGTAAACTACAATAATCAAAATTGGAAAGAGGCTTATGGAAGCACCGATCAAACCTCTACCAAAGTTTGGTGGATGAAATAATTAAAATAAACACAATATGAAAAAAACTATTTTTATTTTAGTTGTAATTATCATTTTTATTCCGCATGGAATATTGAATGCACAAACAACTTACACCTACAATTTCAACAATTTATCACTTGGTTCTGCCATTAACGGGCAGGATGGTTGGAAAAGTGTATTTCAAACCGTCTCTGGAGGTGATTTTGAAGTAAACTATACAGCCGGGGGCACGCCATTGTCGCCTGACAATTCACTGTGTTTGCTTTATAATCATGGCGGCCCCGGAGTAGGTCAAACAGCATCAAGGTTATCTACGCCCGCCTTGCCATTTAATTTTGGACTTGGTGGAATTATGGAAATAGAGGTTAAGATGTTGGTGAACTGGTGGGGAATATTTTTTGGATGGGGATATGATGCCAATAATAATGGTACAATCAATTTTGGTGCAGCTGACGCCAATGATGGAGGTTGTTTATTTTATTTAAAGAATGTAGGGAATGACAACCACAATATGCACTTTTTCACTAAACCTGATGGCACTTCTATTAATTTCACATATGATAATTCTGTATCAGCTTGGAACGTGTTTCGTTTTTCCATTGACTTTACTGCTTATGGTGGAGCCGGTTCCATCACAATGTACGGAAAAACTCCTACAGGAACATGGTCAACAATACCTGAAGTTAACAGTATAAATCTTGGCCTGACACCGGGAAGTAATGATAAATACGATCCGGCAAAGTGGAATCGTATTCTTTTGCATTCTCAAGGCGGTGTTGGTGGTTTTGACGATATAGTAATTAGACAATACGGGGCCAGTTATCAGTATATTGTATTCGAAACAATTCCTGCTACCAAGTTAACAACAGATCCTCCTTTTGCTTTGCGTGCCTATAGCAACAAGGGTTTACCTGTAAATTTCACTGTAACGGGCCCGGCTACCATTACTAATGACACAATCTTAACTATAACCGGACCCGGAATGGTTTCGGTTACTGCACATCAGCCCGGAAATGGCACAATTGACCCTGCTGCTGATGTAACACAGACATTTGAAGCTATAAACCCACTTTCTGTTTTTCCGGTAATTGATTTGAAAAACCCTGTTAATGGTGCAGCGGTTAGAGACCCAAGATTATTAAAAATACCTATGTCTGCAAATGTTGTAATTGACTATCCCGAATTACTAAGTATAGCTAGTGTTAAGTTTGTAATTGGCAGCAGTGAATATAACGCCAGCCCTACAGCTAATGGTTATTATCTTTGTTACTGGCAGCCAGATGCTTATGGCAGCTATACAGGACATGTTGTGGCAACCAGTTCGGGTGGGGCAGTAACCACATCTCCGGATTTTACTTTTAATGTAGTGCCGGATTCAATTTCTCAACAATTTGTTGCCATTAGTCAATTACACATGGCAACACAGCCAAACTTTGGTGTTATAAACAAACTGGATACAAATATAGTATTCCCATCATTCACTGGTACATATCAAAAAGTAACGGCTTATCTTAACTATGACTGCCCGCAGGATGGTTGTGAGCCATGGGACCGACTTGGTCGCATTAATATTATTGGTGCTAATGGTGAAGAAACTGAACTTTTTAAATACATTACTCCTTATGCTAAAGCATGTTCCGATAGTGTAGATGTTACTGATTTAGTTTCGCAGCTTCAGGGGAAGGTCCGGGTTAAAGCAGAATTTCCTGCAAAATCAAAAATTACTCTTACTATAAAATATCATCAGGGAGAAGCTCCAGCAAAATATAGCTGGGTGAAAAAAGTATGGTATAACCAGTATTATAGTTTTGGTGATTATGCAAATCCACAATCAGTTGAACCAAAGACAGTTTCTTTGCAAGACGATGGAGATATTTATATTAATCGCGCTTTTTTGAGAATAATGAGTAGTGGTCATAATTGGGGAAATAATAACACTGGCAATGCTGCCGAGTTTAAAGATGCAACACACAATATTAAAGTAAACGGCAGTACTGTTTACACTCAGCATTTATGGCAGACTTGTAATCCAAATCCTGCCGGATGTAATGGACAAGCAGGTACCTGGCAGTACGATAGAGCAGGCTGGTGTCCGGGTTCTATTCCTATGTTGTGGAGATTTGATTTGACTTCTTATATTCATCAGGATGTAACATTGGTTTATCAGTTTGATCCAAATTATACAGATTATTGCAGTGCATCAAATCCTAATTGTGTTTCAGGTTCAACCTGTCCGGATTGTACCGACCCGGCAAATCCAATAATAGATGTTGCAGCTGATATGATTAGTTATTTCGATGTTATTCCACATACCTCAGTTGAAGAACTTGAAATTCAAATGGAAATTTTCCCAAACCCATCAAATGGCTTTTTTAATATTGAAACAAGCGACAATTTGAAAAGCAATGCAATTGTTTCCGTATTTAATGCCACGGGTAATATAATTTACCAGTTTAGCTGGGACGGCAAATCTCGTTTACTAGATTTTACATTTTTATCCAAAGGTGTTTATGTGATGAAAGTGCAAAGTGAAAAAGGAGTTGCAATTAAAAAGATTATAATTCAATAACAAATAACATGAAAAGCAGAATTTTAAAATTAATTTTTTTGTTTTCGACATTGTTTATAATAAGCATTGTGTCAAATGCTCAGATGGTTGAACGCAAAATTGATTTCAATGGTCTTAATATGGACGTGATTAACGGACAAGATGGCTGGACTTCTGTAAATAACATTAATGCTGATGGAAATACAAGTTGTGTTGATATTTATATTGGCTATGGAAGTCAAACTTCTCCTGACCTAACTATGAATGCTTATTATCCTTGCGGTGGCCCTAATGTAGGGCGTACTGCTTCGCGTGTTTCAACCCCAGCATTTCCGTTTGATTTCGGCAACGCCAGCATTATGGAGATACAGGTTGACATTTATTCTGCTTGGTGGGGAACTTTTTTTGGATTTGGTTATGATGCCAATGGAAATGGGTACATTGTACCGGGTATTGAACAAACAGCAGCATATCAGACAAATGAAGGAGGTATAGGAATTTATTTGTGTCGCCGCCCTCAAAGTGCTAATCTGATTAGTTTTATGAAGCCGGATGGAACAAAAATCCATTTTACTTATGATAGCATTTATGCCGGCTGGAATACTTATAAAATGGTTATAGATTTTGATGCTAATGGCGGCCAAGGAAATTTATCTCTATTTGCTAAATCGCCGGGACAGGCTTTTAATCCTATACAAGAAGTGCAAAATATTAATCTTGGATTAACCAGAGGAAGCGGTACTAAAACTGACCCCGCTAAATGGACAAAAATGTTTATTCAGTCAACTGGTGCTTATGGCGCTTTTGATAACATTATTATTAGACAACCTGATGTACCTGCAGGAATGCAATACCAATATATTACGTTTCCGCCAATTGGCAATCACTTAACTACTGATGCTCCTTTTCAATTAATGGCATATACCAACAAAGGACTGCCAATAACTTATTCGATATTGTCAGGACCTGCAACGGTTAATGGTGATATGTTGACTTTAACAGGTACTCCGGGTATTGTTAAGGTAGTTGCCAGCCAGCCCGGAACTACCACAATAATGGCCGCAGCTAACGACACGGTTTCTTTTAATGTTATAGATCCTTTAAGTGTTTTTCCGAAGCTTTCCGTAAAATGCCCTCTACCTGCTGATACTATTATAGCTCCAAACTTGGGCAAATTTTTAATGTTTGCCAAAGCAACCATTGATCATAGCGATATTCTTTCCATAAATTATGTTGAAGCTATTGTTGATGGTGGAACTTCGGTACATGCTAATGAAACGGCAAACGATTATTATTTTACATATTTGGATGCTATAGCTTCGGGGACTCATAATATTCAGGTAAGAGCACATAGTACGGGAGGAACAGTTACCGATACTGCATTTACTTTTTATGTTAGCCAAGCTGCAGCGCCAACCCGTTCAAAATTTGTTTTGAATCATGTCAACATGATGTCAAAACCGGATGACGGCATTCTTGCCACTTTAGACACGGTTATAAAAATGCCTGTGTTTTCAGGGACATATTCTAAAGTAGTTGCTTATTTAAGCTATGAATGCCCAGCTGCCGGTTGCGAGCCATGGGATAGAGTTGCAAATATTACAACCAGAGGAGCCAATGGAGAATTTATTGAACTGGTAAGATATATTACCCCTTATGGTGTGGCATGTTACGACAGTTTGGATATAACAGATCTGATGTCGCAATTACAAGGAAAGATAGAGCTCAAAGCCAAATTCCCTGCAAGATCTGTAATAACCATTGAATTTAAATATTTTGAGGGAACACCAACGCATAAATATAGCTGGGTTACTCCATTATGGCATAATAATTATCTTTTTGGCAAGTATGCTTCGAATGGTGTTGCCGAACAACTTACAGAACCCCGCACTCTTAATCTTGATGACACTTATGGCGTGCAGGTAGAATCAGCATTTATCCGTTTAGTTTCTTCAGGACATGGATGGGGAAATAATAATTCTCAGAATGCAGCTGAATTTCTTGAAGCAACACATAATATTAAAATTAATGGTGTAAATACTTTTTCACAACATTTATGGCGCACCTGTAATCCTAATCCTACCGGTTGTATGCCGCAAAACGGAACATGGTATCATAATCGTTCCGGCTGGTGTCCGGGCACTATTCCTGAATTATGGCGCTTTAATCTGGCATCTTATTTAGGACAAATCGTTACGGCAAGATATATTTTTGACACTACTTATGTAGATTATTGCTCTTCTTTCAATCCTAATTGCAATAGCAGCACTTGCCCGAATTGTTTGGATACTGATAATCCTGTGATTATTGTGGCAGGAGATTTAATTACTTATTATGATGAGGCTCCGGTTTATGTTGCCGATTATCAGAATTCATTTAAATTTTCGGTATTCCCAAATCCAAATAGTGGTATAATGAGCATCGTTGCCGAAGGAAATATTTCTGATATCACTAAAATACAGGTTTTCACTGTAACAGGAAAACTTATAATGGAATTTGACTGGGATGGTTCAGTTACTCCATTGGATTTGTCATCAGCCGGCAAAGGACTTTATTTTATAAAGGCTAGCAATAAAGAAGGAACGTCTTATAAACAGATAGTAGTTCAATAAACTGTCACAGCTTTTTATTAAGAGCGTAAATTATATTACGCCTCATTTAATACTTAAAAATGGGGCGTAATTTTTTATATTTTGTTTCACTTACTATAAAATTAAAATAACTATTGTGCAAATAAAAAAGGCTTCAGAATAAAAACTTCTGAAACCTTTTGCTGATGTTGTCGGGGTAGCAGGATTCGAACCTGCGACCTCCTGCTCCCAAAGCAGGCGCGCTAGCCGGACTACGCTATACCCCGATTTTGGTTTGCAAATGTACAAATAAAATTTAATTATCAACATATTCTAAAATATTTAATTTTGTTTTATGGATACCCTTGTCAACATAGAAGAATTACCATTGTTTTTTATTTTAGGTCGCCCACGATCAGGCACAACAATGTTG
>CAZJYL010000068.1:0-10576 GCA_964550265.1 uncultured Bacteroidaceae bacterium | reverse complement strand
ATGATATTAAGTTAAAAATTCGCACGACACAAGGTTTTGAATTTATAAATACTAAAGATATAATGTATATAGAAGGGGATGGCAGCTATTCCATTATTGTATTAACGCCTGATGATAAGCGTGTTGTGAGCCGTACTCTTAAAGATATTAGTACCGATTTACCTGAGGAATTTCAACGCGTGCACAAAAAGTACATAATAAATAGAAACTATTTAACTTCTTTAAACAGAGTGGGGCATGAATGTTTATTAACAAAAGAAGAAATAAAATACATTATCCCTGTTTCAGTTAGAATGATGAAAAATTTCAGATAAAATTAATATTAAGTAAATCAGCATATATTAAATAAATGTTAAATTTTAACGTTTATTTATATTAGTGCTACGAATACAAAAAATATTCATATCGCTACTTGACTTTTGCAAATTTCAAATTATCTTTACACAAATTATTATTGAAAAAGGGGCTTTAATTGTTATGTTTGGAATAGGGGAAAGAGATTTTCTTATATCCTGATTCTGATAGTTTATAAAGTTTGACCTCCGATGTTAAGTGTCGGGGGTTTTTTATTTTGTATTGATTATAAATTATGTATTTTTGTTAAAAATTCATTAAAATGATAAAGTGGTATGATGAGTTGCCTTTTGCCATAACAGTTTCGGACAAAGAAGGCAAGATAATATACATGAATAATAAATCGGCTGATACATTTTCGAAATTTGGAGGATTTCAGTTGCTTGGCAAGTCGATCTTTTCTTGTCATAGTGAAATTTCCATTGATAAAATCAAAGAAATGCTTCAGGGGCATAACACTAATGTATATACCATTGAAAAAAACGGACTAAAAAAAATGATATATCAAAGTCCGTGGTACGAAAATGGTGAATTTGCCGGGTTAATTGAGCTTTCTCTAGTTTTGCCGGACAATATTCCGCATTATGTAAGAAAATAGTGTTGTTTTTTACTTATTGAAAGATTTTATGCACGATACAAAAAAGAGGTGAATATATTCTCACCTCTCTTTTTGCAATATGGAAAATTAAATCTTAATATAAAGTTCTGTTTGTAACAGAGTTTTGTACAATATATCTCAACATTACTTCAAATCCTCCCTTGCCATTTGTTGCATTGGTTAGTTTCGAAACGTTAATGTCATAGCTTAAACCTATTGAAAAGTCATTTAATTCAATTAATGCATGAGCAATAACAGCATCTCCTGTTCTGAAATAACCACCAAAAGAAAGATATGCATCATTTATAAATCCGGTATATTTAGATTGCTCTCTCAAAGTATAGCGCGCCATCATTCCCGGTACAATTTCTTTTTGTGAACCTTGAAACTGTGTTAATATTGTTGGCATAATGGCTGTATTGGTTCCGGATATTTCTATAAGAGCTTTGGCATGAGCTGTAATACGCATGTCTAAACTTTCTTTTGAACTACTGAAAAATTCAAAAGAAGGTTTATTAACGTGGCTTACAGAAAAACCCGCATTGACTTTTAAACCATTATTGGATGTCATGTTTGTGGAGTTGTGTACCAAAGACCAATTCATTCCAAAGCCAAAATCGGCATATCCAAAGGATTGGAAATTAAAAGTTTCGTTGCTCGGCAAAGTGCCGTCGAATCCTGATGTTCCATCATATTGACTATCCCATTGCATACTGTTTTGGTCTATGGAACGCTGTCCAAAACCACCATAAAGGCCTGCCGAAAGCATTTGTTCATCACTTAGCCGCAAGTGGTATGCAATATTTAAATTGCCAATCAAATTACTTAATTTAACATCACCGGCAATGTCATTGAAAACATTTACTCCAAGTGCCAAGAAGCCTGTTTTGCCTTTGGATGTTGATGTAACAGGAGCGTCGTAAGAAATAGCATAAGTATTGAATGCATTGCCTATTGATCGCCACTGATTTTTATAATTTAATGATACACGGTGCGAACCATCGAAAAACCCTGCCAGGGATGGGTTTGTCATTAACGGAGCATCATTATATTGGCTAAAATGAATATCCTGAGCCACAATAGAAGAGGCAAACAATATTATAAAAATCAAACAAAATAAGTTTTTCATAACATTAAATTTTTTCAAAATTAATAATTATCTGACAAGAGTTATATTTCCGTTAATTATAGACTTAGAACCGTCAACAAAAGTTGCTTCAACGTAGTAAACAAAAACAGCAGGATCTAAATCTTTGCCTTTATAAGTTCCGTCCCAGCCAACAGCCATTGAATTACTTTCGAAAATCTTTTCTCCCCATCTGTCGTATATGGTAAAGGTTAAATACGACACTCCTTCGCCACGAACATAAGCAACATCATTGTTACCATCTCCATTTGGAGAGAATATATTAGGCACCCAAACATGTGGCGTATAGCACAAGTCGTTGGATTGTTCAATGTCCAACTGACGTGTCCAGCCACAACCATTTGCATCATTTACTATAAGATTGTATGTTCCGGGTGACAACAAGAATATGGAATCGGTAGTTTCAGCGTTGCTCCATAAAATTGAATAGGGAGGCACCCCACCACTAATTTCAGTCCAGGCCATACCATCATTCATATTAATACATGTTTCGTTTGTTGAAAACACCAAAACGGCAGGACTTTCGTATATGGTTATAAGTGTTGTATCTGAATCACCACAAACTCCTGAAATAGTATAAACAATACTGTGGGTACCATTTCCTGCAACAGCGGGATTAAAACTTCCCAACGAAGAGTTTGTTATGCCATTGCCGCTCCATGCGCCGCCCGGATCGACAGCAGCTAAATTAAGAGGGGTTGCATTGTCGCAGAAAGGACCTGCCGGCGTTATGGTAGCATTTGCTTTTTCAATTACCATAATTGAAATTGTGGCAGTATCTCCGCAGGTGCCCGATATGCCATAGGTAACAATATGGTTTCCGGCTCCGGCAACAGAAGGATCAAAAGTCCCCAAAGTAGAATTTGTTATCCCGTTGCCACTCCACTCACCACCTGCGTCGGCTGCGGCTAAATTCACTGCTGCATCAAGAATACAAAACGGTCCGGCCGGGCTGATAGCAGCATCAGCACTTTGCATAACAGTTATATAAACAGTGTCGGCATCGCCGCAAGCTCCTGATATAGTATAAATAATTTCATGACTTCCTGCCCCTGCTGTTGCCGGGTTAAAAGTGCCATTTGTAGTATTTGTTATGCCGTTACCGTGCCATACGCCACCCGGGTCAACAGCAGATAAATTAATAGCAGCAATATTATCGCAGAATGGACCTGCCGGCGTTATGGTAGCATCAGCATAAGGTTTGACGTTAACTAAAATATTATCTACAACGGGACATAAACCACCGTTGGTTACTGTAACTTGATAAGTCCCACTGCTATTAACCGTAATGGATTGTGTGGTTTCAAGAGTTGACCATTGATAGTTATATCCCGATGCACCTGCATCAAGAATAATATCTTGCCCCTGACATATAGTAGTATCATTACCCAAGTTGACTGTTGGTGTTGTTATAACATTAACATTAATATTATCATTATTTGAGCATGAACCTGAGGTAACTGTTACTGAATAATTTCCCGAAGAAGATACAGTAATGGTTTGCCCGGTTGCGCCCGTATTCCATAAGTATGATGAATAGCCACCTCCGGCATTCAATACAAGATTTGACGAACTGCAAATAGTGGTATCGTTGCCAAGGTTAACATCGGGCGTTCCTCTGGTAAGGCCATAAGGTAATTGGCTAAAATCATTCCATGATGAAACAGTAGCATGACTTAAGGGCGAACCTGAAGAAACAGAAGCGCTGGGTAAATTATACCATTCCGAAGCTGGGCTTAAATGCCAGCTGCCAAGGCTTTCCCATACACCATCAGATGTTTCGTTATAAAACACACTCAATGTAACGGCATCGCTGCCAAGAGTACGGTTAATCTGATGATAAAAATTGGGATTAACTTCACAAATTGCAGACTCGGTATTGGCTCTGTTGTACCCTTCGGATGTTGCATCAATATTTGCCATACGAACAACGTAGGTATTATTTGAAGTAGAAGCAGGGGTTAACTCTACAGGGCGATAGCGCGTAGTGCCTGAACTGGAACCAACGGGGAACAAATATGCTGAAGTCAGTGCAGTATTGCGGGAAAGAAAACCACCATTATTGCTGCTTACAAAGCCTGTAGTACGTTGAATAGCGTTGGCCGCAGTATTGGTAACAAACATAGTATAAATGTCAGTTGCCAATTCTCTGTCATTTAAATATAAAGTACCTGAGGTTGTTTGATTTATCGTTTGAGTTTTTATACCTGTTCCCGCAAGACTTAAATTGTAGAAAGTTGTAGAAACACTTCCGGAAATATTTTGATTCGCACCTTTTAGGTAAACCTGACCATTATGGCAATTGAACGTATTATTATTAATCCAGTCTCCATTAAGATGAATATTGCCCTGCCCATTTATGGTTGCGTTGTTAGTCAAACTGCCCGTTATATATAAATTGGCAGCAGTGCCGGTAGCCACATTAATTGTTCCTATTTCGTTTTGAGCACTGCCATTAATTTGTACAACAGCTCCCGAATTTATATGAACAGTGGAGCCATTGTTATAAAACAATTGGGCATGAGCCAGAATAGGAACAAAAACTATCAGAAATAAAATTCGTTTTTTCATTTCGAAAAATATTACTGATTTAATTACTTGCGTTTATTACTTGCTTTTCCTTCTATAGGGCCTAACAATTGCAGTGGCTCTGTTTGTTTTGAAGGAGTAATGCTTCGCATTGTTGCTTTTTTAGATTCATCAACTTTGAGTTGAGACATAACCGAAGCAGGAATATCATATTGCTTTTCAGATATATTTTTATGTGCATTGGCTGTCCAGTTAAATGTCATTGGTCCGTTTTCGGATACTATTACAAAGCCGTTTTTATCCTGAGATTTAATATAGAACTTAGCATTAGGTGAAGTTGGTGTGATATTAACTATAGGAATATCTTTAACATCGGCTTTAGATAATATGTCAGAATAATTTATTCTGGTTTCGTTTGCAGTAACTCTTCCCTGACCAAAGTCGGTTACGGGAATTTCCTGAAGTTGAGAATTAACTGCCTGAATACCTGCTAAGTTAAGAGTTGAAAGAGCATAAACATCAATTCCGCTGAATGCATTATCCTGTATAAAATCAGGTGTTTCGTCTAAAATCAGACCTAAATGATAATTATATCTTGTTTTGCTTTCTGAACCCGAAACCAGTTCATCATTTTCGTTATTAAATTTATATAGACTAGGTTTCATTTTCATTATTTCGTTTAGAGCATAGTTGCATAAATCTTTGTTCAGAGGCTGTATGTCGCGTTTTAATTCACGTCTGGAAACTGCAATTGCATTTTGATAATAAAGATAGTACCAGGAAACAGAATTTGTACCCAAATACCCCCACCCTCCGATTGAAGGAGCTACTGTTGGCTCACCACTTAAATTATTAATTAAAACACTATGCGCATTTGCATTACTGCAATCAAACTGTGTAGAACCAACCAATAAAGCAGCAGGATTTGTATAAGATGCAGAACCCGACGCCACTTGCATAGCAACTGAAGAACTTGAATTGGTTTGTATATATGCACCCGGGTATGAGTTTCCTAACATACGTGAAGCAAAATTGTTCCCACTGGATTTGGCATAAAGTCCTGCACCTCCCGAATTTGAGCCATCATATTCAGCCCAGACACCAGCCGCTTTTCCCGTACCTGATGCATATCCCGCCAATCCTGCGGGGAACGAAGTTGTAGAAGTTTGGCTTGTATATGTTGTTCCCTGCACAGCACTATATTCGTTAGCTCCATAATTGTTTTCAACCTGTAAGCCAACACCCCATCTGTTTTGGACAAACATAGCAGATGCCGTTGCAGTAGCAGCAGATGCCCCTTTGTTGCTTTCGATATATAATCCTTCATCATTGGTAGCACTACTTGGCATTACAAATTCAATTCTTCCCGCATCAACCATAACAGATCTTCCTGCTCCGTTTCCACCGCAATCATAAGCACCGTCAAGAGTTACGCATGTTGGCGTACTTGCTGCACCAACCTGAACCCATTGCGAGCCATCCCAGTAGTAAAATCCCGAAGCCATAGCTCCTCCTGTAATATTATAAACCAAAAGTCCTGTTGCAGGGCTCGATACAGGTGTTGTGCCATTATTTGATGCCACAAGTGATACTCTTGGAATTAATAGGCCTTTGTTATTTGCATTCAGGTCCAGCAAGGCAGAACTATTAGGAGTTGTTGTACCAATTCCAACATTGTTTTGGGCTTTAACTGACACAAAAAATAATGCGGTCAAAAAGAAGCTAAATAGGAAAAATCGTTTCATAAGTTTTTTTCTGCTAAAATAACATAAAAGGCATTTAAGAGTCACATATTTTGCTGATTTTAATTTATTATTCTATTTATTAAGGTTAACAATTGGTTATCCAAAAATCGTAAATTGTTTATACGTTTGAATTTTAATTAGTTATGCCGCTTTTAATTTTATTTTAATTTTATGTATATCTTCGATGAAATTTTCAAATATACTTCTGTTATGAAATTCATTTGCACGTTTCTGTTGGCAGCAATATTTTATTTTTCTTACGCACAATCGGACTCAACAAAAAACCTTAAAAATGACACTATAAAAGGAATGCGCTGGGCTTTTTTGCCGGTAGTGTCTTATGATTCGGATCTTGGATTGAAATACGGTGCAATTGTTACAGCATATCAATTTGGCAATGGCAAACTTTACCCTGATTATGTTTATAATATCTCTTACGAATTAGATCTTACTACCAAAGGAGCCATAAGTAGTCAATTATTTTTCGACAGCGGCAAATTGTTGAAAAGCGGCAAACACAGGATTGTTGCAGATTTTAGCATAATCAGAGAGCAAGCCGCTGATTTTTATGGATTTAACGGAGCGGCTTCAACTTATAATGTTGATCTATCCAAAGAGGGTTCTGCAGATTATGTAAGCCGCATGTATTATAAATTTGACCGTAACATAATTCGATTAACAGGAGACTGGCACGAAAAGCTTAATGACAAATGGGCTGTTTTTGGAGGAATTCATCATTATGGCTATAAGCAGAAAGTTGTTGACATTGACAAACTGAACAAAGGCAAAAATGTCGGAAACATGTTGCCCGACACATTTACTCTTTATGAGCGCTATTGTAATACCGGAATAATTGATTCTGTAGATGCTGACGGTGGAAATGTAACGTTAATACGTGCAGGAGTTGTTTATGACACACGCGACATTCAGTTTAATCCCACTAAAGGCTTTTGGCTTGAAGGCATGATTGCTGCCAGCCCAAAATTCCCATGGATAGAAAAGCCCTTTGTAAAAGCATCGGTAATTCTGCGGAATTATCTGCCAATAAAAGACAGAAGGCTTACTTTGGCCTCGCGCATTGCCTGGCAGGATGCAATTGGCAGCAAAGCCCCGTTTTATTTTATGCCATACGTTTCTCAATCGTTTTGCAACAATACCATAGCCGAAGGATTGGGTGGGGCAAAGACACTTCGTGGTATTTTGCGTAATCGTATATGGGCAGATGGATTTTTTTATGGCAATTTGGAATTACGTTGGAGCGCAGCCCGATTTAGGGCTATAAATCAAAATCTTGAAATAAAACTAAGTCCGTTTTACGATTTTGGAATAATTACCGACAGGGCTTCATTTCCTATTTACTTGTCGATTTCGGGATATCCCGCGATTGGGTTATATTCTAGAAAAGACTCATGGCACCATAGTGCAGGACTTGGCGTTCATTTTGTAATGAACGAAAATTTTATTTTGTCCGTTGATTATGGACTGAGTTTTAACCCAAATGACGGGAATAGCGGATTTTATCTGGGAACGGGATTTTTGTTTTAATTTTCGCTTTTAGCCGATTCAAATATTTGCCATACGGCATTTTCATATTCATCAAAATTCCGGACTTTCTTTATTTTTCGTAAGACGTATTTAGAATTTGGAAAACACTCTGCAAGATAATTCCAGTATTCCTTCATAAATCCAATAACAGAAAGGGAATTATTTGTTTTTTTACGATATGCCAGATATAATTCGGTAATAAATTTTAACAAATGGTTGATTTTATCTTCGGGTAGGTCTAAACCCTTAATTTCAGCAGCAAGAAAGGGATTTGAAAGCAAACCCCGTCCTATCATAAAATGAGTATTTGATGGAAATTTTTGTTTTAAAAGCAAAAAATGCTCAAGCGAAAAAATATCACCATTATATACTGTCAATTTGTTTGTTTTATTTACAATAAATCCGAATTTATTTAAATCAGTTTCGCCGCTATATAATTGTTTGCCTATGCGTGGATGAACAATTAATTCGCGTAAAGGGTAATTGTTGAATACGTTTATTAAATCATCTATTTCGTCAGCCGAAGAATAACCCAGACGACATTTGACGGAAAATTTAATATTGATTTCATCAAATACGCGCTCCAAAATTTCGTCAACCATTTTTGGATAGGGCAGCATACCTGAACCACGTTTTTTGTTTGCCACCTGAGGGTATGGACAACCTAAATTCCAGTTTAATTCACTGAATCCGATTTCTTCAATTAATTTTGAGAAACGAATTATTTCGTCAGGATCTTTGCTAAGAATTTGAGGAATGACAGGAATGCTATTTTCGGCGGTGCATTCCAATTCAAATGCCTTCTTTTCCGATAATTTCTTATTGCTGTTTATGCTTGCAAAATATGGCGTAAAAATTTTGTCAATACCATTAAAGTATTTTGAAAAACATGAGCGAAAAACCCGCCCTGTAATACCCTGAAAAGGTGCTAAATATATAAAAGCTGGTGATTCCAAATTAATGAAATATATAATTAATAACTTAGACTTACTCTCATAATAAATTAAATAAATGCAAATATATAATGTCCATGTAAATAATTTTGAAAGTTTGCCATGTTATAAAACAGTTTTGGTTTAAATTAAATTACTGTTTAATAGCAATAAAGGCAGTTCGTTATTTGGCATTTCAGGAATTATAGCCATAATACTAATTTTTTTGATTTTGTTCGTTTTTTTCTAACGATTGCGTGTACGAAATGTTGGGGATTCGGACTTAGTTCCTATCTACGCATATAAACGCTGAAATGAAGTAGGGAATTTGAATTACCAACTTAAATCAAAATTTTTATACATGATATTCACACAGCTATTTTTTTAAAAATTCATATTCGTAAACTTTCGGTTCAATTTTGTCAGCTAGTTGTATGAGTTTTTCTCTTAGGTCACCAATTAAACACATATATGTTTCGTCTGAACTTTTATTATTCATTTTTCCTGTTTCGTTTCTGCCTTGAAAATGCTCTCGTATGTCGTAAAGCGAGGCATTGACGTTGCAGTTTGGTTGTTGGTGGTAGTATATCCAAAGCTCACGCCCTGCATCAAATACCGCCTTTGCCTCTGCCGAAAATACTAATGGGGTGTTGTTCTTACGACCAAAAGGGGTCTCCGGCTCAAAAAGCATGGGAATGGTAATTGAAGATTTAGAAGGTGGTTTAGGTTTACCTTTAATAAAATCAGTCATAAAGATGCTTTCAAACTTTTCTCGGGCATTAACTTCTTGTTCTGTAAATGGTATCCAGTGGTTAGTCCCGTATTTACTCTGGATATTATTGCTGAACAAGGTAAATGTTAAACAGTCATTTTGAAACTCTGTATCCTTTTTCCATTTGTTATTGGGACACAGGAACTGGTCACGGTCATTGAGCCAAGTGGCTTTAATACAATGGCGGACTGCGAAGTAAATTGAAACAGGTATTAAGTTGTCCTTGTTAATCCAGACACCTCTTGGATTTGCCATTTGTTCTTTCTTGTTGAGTATATAAACAATTCCATTTTGTTGAAAATCATTTCCGTTAGTTCCTGCTAAAAAGCCAATAAAGTCAGTTTTTACTCTGTATTCGGAAATCCATTTATTAATATAGTCATTCTTTTTTGTAACAGAAAAGATTTTTTGTCCAATTTTATTTCCTGTTTCGTCATATACATCAGAAACTGTTTCTTCAAAAGATTTTTTTAATCTCGTATTCCAAATTTTAAAACCAATTGGGAAGTTGCCTTTAACATTATCAAATGTGTAAGCAGGAACAATAAATGATTTTACTAATTCAGCTTTAAAAAAGTTACGAAACTCTAAAAATGCAGCACCTTGTAATGTTTTTAATTTTGAGAATTCTCCAATAATACATCCATTTAACTCATCAAAGAGACGAGCTAAAAATAGAATAAAAATTTCTCTACCAGCTGTCCCGACTTTTTCGGTATATTTATCGTGAACTTTGGATTTATTTACTCCAGCTTTACCTTTTTCACCAATGCTTGATACCTCCGCATAAGGCGGATTAATATAAATCACTAACTTTTTTCGCTTTTCGGAATTATTGATAATATCTTGCAGTGGCTTGGGTAGTTTGCTAAAATCATCATTCAAAAAGTCAAACTGAAATACGTGGTCGTGCAATAAGTTAGCACCATTGTTTATACGGTCGTGCATTACTTC
>CAZJYL010000067.1:0-10854 GCA_964550265.1 uncultured Bacteroidaceae bacterium | reverse complement strand
GGATTGGTATAATTAGCTTCGCCCGTAAATGAAATATTACGATTCTTTTCTTTTTCTAAATATTTTAAATTGTCCCATGTTTGAACATCAAATAATTTGGAATTTTCTGAATTTCCATCTTGATCCCATGTCCAAAAATATGAAAATACGTTTAGCCGATGGCCTTCTTTTTTAAAATCATGCTCATAAGAAGCCCCTCCATTAATACTAGAACCTGAATTTTCGTCAATATTTTGTTGAAAAAATTTAAAAGTGTCGCCATTATAAACTTCACGCAAACTAGAATTACTGGAACTACTATTTCCTCCACTTAAAGACCCTCCTATCCATGCTTCAAAAGAATTGTTTTTGTTTAAATCATAACTAAAACTTAAGTGACTGTAATTCCAATTGTTTTTGAAAGTATAATCAGAGTTGTTAGAAAATGAGTAAACTGTATCCACCCCATTAAAAACATAACCTTTTGATCTATTAAAACCTTCCCATTTATAATCGGAATGGCTAACATAAATATTAAAGCTGAATTTTTCATTGCTTGTAACAAAAGATGCCCAAGGCGAAAAACCTCCAAGAGTAGAGCCATTTAGGCCAAAACTAAATAATTGATTTTTTTTGATTTTGTCTTTGGTAATAATATTAATAATTCCACCGGTTCCTTCTGCACTGTATTTAGCAGACGGGTTTGTTATTACCTCTATTCGCTCAAGCGTATTTGCAGGTAATTGCTGCAAAAACTGTTTAAGTCCTTCTTCTGTAATGCGCGATGGCTTATCATTTATCCAAATGGCAACTCCTGACACACCCCGCAATGTAATATTCCCTTCCATGTCAACATAAACTCCTGGCGCATTTTGCAATGCGTCGTTTGCTACACCACCTTGAACACTTGGGTCTTCGCTTACATTATAAATCTTTTTTTCACCTGAATAAGCATACATGGGTTTTTGCGCGGAAATAACAACCTCTTCAAGGTTTTGTGCAGATTTAGATACAAATACAGTTCCCAAATCTACCCTAGTTTCATTATTGCCTATACTAAATTGTTTAAATTGGGTCCCATAACCTAGATACGATATTCTTAAAAAATATTTTCCCGTGTCAGATAGATTTAATTTAAATAAGCCTTTGTCGTCAGTAGTAGTACCTGTAATAAATGCAGAATCAATTTGCTTAATCAAAGCTATATTGGCAAAAGACAAGGGCGAAAATTCCACACTATCCTGCAAAACCCCATTAATAGTAATTTGCCCACTTGTGCTACCAGAAGTAAATAAAAGGAAACACATAATCCCAAATGCAAACAGAAGATTTTTCATTTATTGAATTTTTATATTAAACAAACTTACAAAATCGTTAAATATTATATAATTTTTTATACCTACAAATTATTTTTATCTACGAAACCAAAGACAAAAATTTTATTAAAAAATTTGAGAAACGTGTAATTTGACAATGTTGTTATAAAATTCAAATCTATAAGCAGCATTATAATAATCAACGCAACACAGCATTCATTACAGCCGCAGTATCTAAATGTTCGAAATTTAAAAAATCGCCCAGAAAATTACCATTATCCATAACAACAATTCGTGGCGGGTATTCAGCTTTGCCTAACAACTGAAAAAATTCATGTGGCGGAATAATAGTATATGGCAAGCGACCTCCGGCCCCTGCAAAAAAATCATTCACCTGAGACTCTTCGCCAAATGCCAAAACGTACATTTGAGGAAAATCGGCATGTGTGTCGCGCAAACGTATCAGCAGTTTTGATGATTCCTGGCAATGCTCACAATCCAGACTGTATAAGCAAACTATTTTTTTCCCTGAATTTAAATCAACATTGCCGGTATTAAATTTTGTGTATTTCGAAAAAATTGAATTGACTTTTTTTCTGCCAACCTGCAATTGGTCTTCTGTTATAATTTGCTTTTGAACAACAATGGTTTTTTCACCTGATTCATGAACAATTGTATCATAAACAACAAGCGTATCAACGCTTGGCGCTGCAACATCTTCAACGATTTCCTGAGATGAAGGAATAGAAGCGCAACAACATTTTGGCGGAATCAAAGAAAAAATCAAAATACATATTAATATAAAACTTATTATCAGGGCAAGAGGTAAGTCTTTTTCTTTTTGTTGTGTTTTATAATATATAAATACAAGCAAAGCCATTGCAATAACATTTTTTATAATTGCAGAAAGTGGCAACATTGGAATAAGTTCGCCGAAGCAACCGCAACTGCCGTTGTTCCCGTGATTAAAAATTGTTATGGCCAGATGAATACAAAAGGCAAGCAACAACAGAAATGTAGCTGGTATAATATATCTTTTTAAATAATTGTTCTGCAGCAATGCCAGACCTAGAAACAGTTCAAACCCCACAATGGCTCTTGCCAACAAAGGAGCATAACACCAATTGGTTACGCCAATATCAACAATTTGTTTGGCAAAAAAATCCAAGGCTGTTGCAGCAGGAACCATCTTACTTATTGCCGAGACAATAAAAAGTAAGCTTACAACAATGCGTGCTAACCAAACAAAACTATTTTCTATATTAAGCTTTGGACTTTTCATTTAATAACAGGTTTTCCCGACAAAGGCGTTTTTCAACAAAAGACAAAAATACCAAATCAAAATTTGTTTTAATTATTTAAATTCATCAGGATATAGCTTTCTGTAATTGCATTCCAGCGGGTTCGGATTGCCAGGCTCGTGAAGATGCATGCCGTCTCCGCGGCACCACTTCCACAAATCGCAATCTTTACACATGCCGGTTTTAAATGGCTTACGATTACGATATATTTCGAAACGGTTATCCCAAACATCAAGAAAATTGTCTTTATAAATATTTCCCTGAACAAATCCCCTGTGAATATTAGGACATGCGCCAATATCGCCATTTGCCAAAACAGAGCCAACATGAATACCGGCACGGCAAAAAAATACGCCATCACGAACAAAGCCTTCGTAATCGCCAAGAAAGCCATCACATCCTGTAGCAACTTTTATTTTCCCTTCGGCACGAGTGCGCAAAATAAAATCAAATACCGCACGAAACTTTTCATTATCGAGCATTAATTCAGGATTTTGTGCTGCCCGCCCAATGGGATCTATCATAAATATCCTCCAGCGTTTAACTCCCAACTCAATTAAAAAGTCTTTTATTTTTTCCAGTTCTTCAAAATTTCTATGATTAACACATGTAACCACATCATACACCATATTGGGCTCGGCAACCAATAACTTTATTGCATTAGCGGCACGTTCAAAAGAACCCTCTTTACCTCTTAACCAATCATGGTTGGCTTTTAAACCATCAAGACTTATTGTTGCAGAACGCAGACCTGCATTTCGTAACGAACGAAAACGTTCCGGCGTCATTGCATATCCGTTACTCACCATTCCCCATGGGAAGCCCATTTTCATCAATTCGGTTCCAACCTCTTCCAAATCCTTTCTTACCAGCGGTTCGCCACCAGAAACAACAATCATTACTTTATTTGGGTTATAGCGTTTTGCTACCTGACTACAGACATTCAAAAAGTCTTCGGCGGGCATATCAGGAACATTTTCAACGATTTTACAGTCACTGCCGCAATGAAGACACGATATATTACATCTGGAAGTACATTCCCAAAAAAAATAATTTAAATCATGCAATTTTGCCTGTGTTCGAACATATTTTGAATGTAAATTAAAAATCGCTCTTTTCCTTAAGGGATATTTTCTTCTTAACCTTGACATTACAAAAATTAATTTACTCGTGTTTTGTATTTGGGGTTACATATGGACCATAATCAGTCATAATACCATAATCTATAGCTGGTGGAACATCAGGATTATATACTGGAATTAAATTTTGTTCATTTTTATTTACCTGCATGTTAACTTCATTGTCGGGAATTTTATTTTGTACTCTATAGTTTTTCAAAGTTACTTTATTATTGTCATTTCCGTCATAAATACTGCCGCCTGTTGCGATTTTGTCATTGCTTGAACAAGAAAACAAAAAATTTCCTACTCCTAATAACACTATAACTTTCGCAAGAAAAGAAGATTTTTTTCTTAAAATTTGTAAATGGAGTTTTTTCAATTTCTGATATTTTGTTTAATTGTTAATCCTTCCAACCGGGACGCTATATTTTGTTTCCATAGGATATGGCTTAAATGATTCATCCAGCCCTTCATTATCAATAACATTATTACCCGCTTTTTTTAATGAGTCTGCCTTAACTTTTGCTATGCTGTCTTCGTGAACTTTAGCAATAGAATCAAGCTGCCTCTGTTCATTGGCTTTTTTCAGTGAGTCTTCATTCGTTTTTGATTCATCTTTTGCACCACCCGAACAAGACACTAATAAGCTTGAAATGCCAATAACAGCAATTATGTTTCGTAACATGCGCGCATTTATCAACAATAAACGATGACGGATTTTATGGCTCATAAGATTTTTTTAATTTCCCAAAGATACTAAAAACTAAACATCCAACCATTATGTGCTTTTTTAATGATATAATTAAAAATCATTTATAGGCACTCCATATTTTGTAATAGTATGATTTGGAAAAGGAAAAACTATATCAGGTTCATCAATATCATAATCATATAAAGGTGGCACACCGTATTCACAAACAGGATAATCATCAAATGTGGAATTCTGAACATCAAAATAATTATAATTTTTTACTGAATCAGTATCTGAATTCGACCGATTTCTTAATTCTGCAAGAACTTTATATCTGAAACCGGCTCTTGCATCTGAGTAAACTTTATTATTAAGTCCTGAAGCTTTTGATGGCTTTTTCGCTACCACTTCATCATTTCCCTCATTATTTCCACATGAACAAATCAAAGCAGAAAAACTTAACAATGTTAAAAGTTTTTTCAGGATTCGGGCTCTTAATCTGCAAAATATATGTGTTTTATGGCATTTCATTATTGTAATATTTTAGATTTAAAATAAAAGATGCCATTAAATAAAAAATTCACAAATCAATATCGCCTTATTGCATAAACAGCTTCGTCGTGCAATATTTCATTTTTTACAAAAGCTTTTTCAAAATATGCTTCCATTTTAAATCCTGCCTTTTCTAAAACTCTTCTTGACGCCATATTATCGCCAAACGTACTGGCATATATTCTGTTAATATTAAAAGTATTAAATCCGTATTCCACCATTTGTTTTACAGCCTCTGTCATAATGTTTTTGCCCCAAAATGGTTCGGCAAGCCAATAACCTATTTCGGCATTTAAGCGTCTAACGTCATTAAGAATATATAATCCAATGGAACCCACTGCTTCATTATTAACTTCAATAGCAAATATATTTGTTGGGCATGAACTACATGCCATTTTAATAAAACGCCTCCCTGCTTTTTTTGTATAGGGATACGGAAACATATCGGTTAAATTTTTCGCAATACGGTAATTATTAGCATACTTAAGCAGGCTTTCGATATCCGATCTTTTCCATGGGCGCAGCAAAAAATCCATTGCAATTAAAATTAGAAGATGTTTATTTAATAATATCAGAAACCACCATCGTCTATATCCATATTCCCGTTTGCATTGTTATTGCCACGCTTTTCCTTCGATTTATAATCTCCTGTCATTTTCCATGTAAAACCTAGCATGATGACACGTCCTTCCCAGCGTCTATTCATTGTCATCTCATATTTTTCATCGATAAAATGCATTTTAAACCTGCCAGTTTCAAATAAATCACGAACATTTAAAGATATTGCTATTTTGTCTTTAAGAAAACCTTTTTTTATTGCACAATCCGACATAAACATAGCACCTCTGATACCTTGTCCTGTAGCTTTAGGAGAGTTATAAAAAAATGACAAACTTGCCTCCCAGCTTTTTGGAAGTCTAAACATATTACTATTTCTAGCCTGCCAACCATAACCTTCCGTAGTAATACTTGTTTCGATATTGCTCCCGTCAATTGAATGCCGGTACCACGAGCCGCTAATTGTTGTAGTCCACCATTTAAGCGGTTTGTATGTGTAAATCATTTCAAAACCATAAGAAGTAGCCGAAGCATAATTCTCCATTGTCATTAAATACACAGAATCATTTATATTCATTCTGTATCGGGATATAACATCATGAATTTTTCTATAAAAAACAGTAGGCATTATAGTTCCCGCTTTGGAATACCATGCATAACTCAATTCCAATGCATTAACATATTCCGGCTTAAGATAAGGATTTCCCCCTCTCAGATTAGGATATGCACTATAATCTATAAAAGGATTTAAGTCTCTGAAACTAGGCCTGTTGATACGTCTGCTATAAGTAAGTTGAATCTCTTGAACTTTAGATAACTTATAACTTATTGCTCCCGTCGGGAACCAGCTATAATATGTATTTTTGTTATCTGACGAATCAGCTTCCCTGGCATTAGTCGAAGCAGACTCAATCCTGCTTCCAACAGAAACTCCAAATTTTTTAATTTTAGTTGAATAATTAACGTAAAGAGCACCTATATCTTCGTTGTATAAAAAATGATTTGATGTAGTGTCGTTAAAAATATACATTTGATTGGCAAAACTATAATTGTAATACCGGCTGTCAGCATCAATTGCACGCATTGAGCCATCAAATCCCGCCTCAAGTTTTGTGCTGTCGTTAAACGGATAGACATAATCTATTTTTAAATTATTTATGCCACTTATATTTGGAGCCAATGTTCTGGTCCACTCAGGCGTTTCAGTACTCAAAGTTTCAAAATCTTCTTCTAAATAATTAATACGATTAAAAGAGCTGTCTGTTCTATCTCCATTACTTTTTAAAAAATCGATTGAAATTTCATGCTTTGGTTTAGAAAAACGCTTTTTTAAATTGATGCTAAAGTCATAATTTTGCATTGATACTTGTTCCAAAGAATGACTTCGATAAATCATAGTATATATATCCGAAGGGTTTTTTGTGTAGTTCATTACATTCCCATCTTCAAAATTGGAAAAAACAGAAGCAGATGCCGATGCTGATAAAATCAACTTTGGCGAAAAATAATATTCTCCGCCGACTTTTAAATTATGTGATTCGTTTTTGCTTTTTTCGTCAAAGTCTTGATGAAGTAAATAACTGTTTATTAAATTATAAGTGGTACGATTACTTACACCCGTACCATGTCGCTGTCGGTTCTGATAGCTATAATTACCAAATAATGTCCATTTGTCAGTTGAATAACTAACAGAAAATGAGGTGCTGTATTTATTTCTTGTGCCGGCATTAAGAGATAATAATGTGTTTAAACCAGAACCCTTTTTCTTTTTCAAAATTATATTAATTATACCAGTCATTCCTTCCGGACTATATTTAGCAGAAGGGTTAGTAATTAATTCCACTGATTCAATACTGCTTGCAGGTATTTGTTCCATGGCCGCTCTGCGATTGGCCCCTGTCAATGTACTGGGTCGCCCGTCAATCAAAATAGTTACATTTTCACTTCCCCTTAAACTAACATTTCCTTCGTGGTCAACTTCAACACTAGGTACTTCTTTTAAAACATCAAGAGCAGTACCTCCATTGGTATTAATGTTTTGTGCAACATTAACCACTTTTTTATCTATGCTTAATTCTATCAAAGGCTTTTCGGCAACTATTTCAACTCCCGACAAAGCAACCGATGAGGGAGAAATTAAAATTTTACCCTGATCTAATAATGGTCCGGAGCCGGGCTTAAGCATTATAGGGCCTATATTTTTGTTTGCATAACCCATAAAATTTACCCTAAGCATAAAACGTCCGTAGGACTTGGCACTAAATAAAAATTTTCCACCTGCATCAGTAATTCCGCCACCTGCTATACTGCTGTCGCGCAATGAAATCAATGCTATTGTGGCATATTCTACAGGCTTGCCACTGACCGAATCAATTACAATTCCTGAAATTTGAAAATTTGCATCGCCGATATTACCCGGTTGTGCTATTAGAAATAGTGGTAAAAATAATATTTGAATGGAAAAAATAGTTCGAAATCTCAGCATAGATAAATTTTTCATTTAGACAACATTCAAAATGTTTTCTTGCGTTAAATTCAAAATTAGTTTAATTATTTTGCATTTACACAACAAACACAAGTTAAGCAAAACCTAAAGCTTGTAAAAAAATTATATTTATAAAACATCTAAACTTAAAAATAACTGCTGCCATCAAAGCAATGCGTGCACACTTTTTCTTTAGGCAAACCAATGGCATTTACAAGATCTTCAACCCGTTGAAATTTAAGCGAATCAAGACCAAGCCGAATTCGCATATGTTCTACCATAAGCTTATATTCTTCGCTGTCAGGGTTGGAATATGCCGACATATCTCTTTCTTCTTTTCCTTCAATTTCGTTCATTGCAATATAAGATGCCAATTCCATATTTGAGCGTGAGCGGCTGAAATTCAAAAATTGACATGGATAGGTCAAGGGCGGGCATGCAATGCGCATATGAACTTCTTTAATTCCGGCTTTTCGTAAGAATTTAACATTATCTTTCAGTTGTGTTCCTCTAACAATAGAGTCATCTAAAAATATACCGGATTTATTTTCAATAACTTCAGAATTTGGTATAAGCTTCATTTTAGACACAAGTTCACGTTGGGTTTGACTTTGGGGCATAAAGCTTCTGGGCCATGTCGGAGTATATTTTGAATATGGCCGCTTATATGGGATATGGGCATAATTTGAATACCCTGTTGCGTGTCCCACACCCGAGTCAGGGATGCCTGCAACAAAGTCAGCCACAACATTATCATTTTTAGCTAATGCTTCGCCACAACGATGGCGACATTCATCTACATTAATGCCTTCGTAAGAAGATGTTGGAAATCCGTAATATACCCACAAGAACGAACAAATCTGCATTTTTTCGTTAGGTTCTTTTAGCATTGTGTAACCATCAGCAGAAATTTTTCCGATTTCTCCCGCACCTAAAAAACATGAGGTTTCGTAGCCTAAATTAGGAAATGCACATGTTTCGAACGAAGCAGCATAAGCTCCGCCTTTTTTCCCTATCGCTATCGGAGTGCGTCCAAGTTTATCGCGGCCTACATAGATACAGTCGGGTGTCATTACCATAAGTGAACATGAACCCTTTACAAGATTTTGTACGTTTTTCATACCCGAAACAAAATCCTCTTCTTCTGCTATTAATTTGGCCACAAGCTCGGTTGGGTTAATATTACCCATACACATTTCAGAAAAAACAAATTGTTTTTCCAAACAACGTTTTTCAAGTTCTTTAATATTTGTAATCTTTGATACACTTACCACGGCAAACCTACCGAGACGTGAGGTCATTACAACCGGTTGAGCTTCGGTATCGCTTATGACACCAATTCCAATATTTCCCTTGAAAGACAATAATTCATCTTCAAATTTATTTCTAAAATACCCATTTTCTATGCTATGTATAGACCGTTGAAATCCGGCTTCTTTTGAGTAGTAAGCAAGACCGGCGCGCTTTGTACCCAAATGCGAGTGATAATCAGTACCATAAAACACATCACCAACACAATCGGCAATAGAAACACAACCAAAAAATCCACTCATGTCAATCTGTTTTTAAAAGAAAATGCAAAGAAACAAAATCTATCTTAGTCAAATATCAATGTTGAAAAATGATTTATTTAAAAAAGAAATATTGAATAACGATAATTTTAAAAGTGTTTTCATTTTGTTTTATATCATCTTTTTAAACAAAATAAATCGTTTAGTCTTTATTGGTACCTGCTCATAGTCAACAGGCAGTTTACTGCCTATGTTTTTATCGACAAGCATGTAAACGTTATCCGTTTTATCATCTAAACTTATATTGAAATATCTAATTAAATATGCCTGCAAATCCCATTGATTCCATGTATCAAAATCGGGGACAGATACAGTAGTATGATGTGGAACTATTTTACCAACTGCATACACGTCTTGCAGCAATTCCTGATTCCGGCAGGTTTTACCTATTTGCAAAAAAGAATAAACAAAAACCAAAATAAGCACTATAATGGTGCTGTAAAAAAAAATTTGCAGCGATTTTCGTTTTTGAGACAATGAATTAATCCAATTGTTGATAACCGACGCAATTATTACCGCAAAGCCGATGGCAAAAAAAGGCAAAGCCGGAACAAAATAAAATCCTTTTTGAACACGAGTTAACATAAGGGGCAATGACCCACATAAACCAACCATAATAAAAAAAGCACTAAGCTTAAAATCTATGCTATGATTAGTCTTTATTTTTTTCAAATAATTTGTGGTTTTAATAACAGCAACAATAATTAAGGCGGGTAATAATTCACCTATAAGCCTAAAAAGAATATAAAAATGGCTTCCAACATTTGGAGCTGCATCAATTCTCTGAAAGGCCCTTTTAAAAAGATATTGAGATAAACTCCCTCTGCTTTCGGGATAAAGAAATAAAACAAAATAAATTACAACAGGGCATAAAAGCATAAAAGCTGCTGATTTTAGACTTGTTTTAAAGCTGATATTTTTAAAAATAATCCAAAATAAAAGCGGGATGGCTAATGGGAACAAGCCCGGGATTCCTTTTGTGAGTGAAGCAAAAAAAACAAAAACGCCAGCCAAAACAGAATTAATTAAAACGGCATTCCCTACACACGCTTTATAACAAAATAAAGCAGATGCAAGAATAAAAACACCCATAGTGTTTTCCAGCATATTATTGGAAAAACTCCAGAAACAAACCGGAATGGTAATCCATAAAACAACTGGCAGCCAGCCTAAATGCATTATTTCTTTATTCGTTTTATAAATGTTCCGCCATAAACCATTAATAAGAACGGCCGATATACACATTGTTAAAAATGTATAAAACCGTTCGACATACATGC
>CAZJYL010000066.1:0-10855 GCA_964550265.1 uncultured Bacteroidaceae bacterium | reverse complement strand
AATTCGCCTGTCGGTTTCAATTTCTTTTTCACCCGGACCTTTCATGCCTATTCCTCCCCGCTGCTTCGAAAGGTGTGTCCACATTCGGGTAAGGCGAGGCAGAAGATATTCGTATTGCGCCAATTCAACTTGAGTTCTGGCATAAGCAGTTCTTGCACGATATGCAAAAATATCGAGAATTAAGTTTGTTCGGTCAAGTGTTTTACATTGAACGACTTCTTCGATATTTCTCAGCTGGGTAGGAGTAAGTTCGTCATCAAAAATTACTATATCAATGGAGTTTTCATGAATATAATTTGCAATTTCTTCCAGTTTACCTTTGCCTACAAATGTGCGCCCGTCAGGCTTTTCCAGTTTTTGAGTAAATTGCCTTACCACTACGGCGTCCGACGTGCGGGCAAGGAAGTCTAATTCAGCCAGATATTCCATGGCTTTCGATTCGGGCTGTTCGGGTGTTATCAGTCCCACCAAAACGGCTCTTTCCTGTGGTTTGGCTGTTATGTTACCCTGCGATTTCAAGATAAAACATTTACATACTACTTACTGAACGGGACTTAATTTATCTTTTGTTGCCCACCGAAAAAAGCACCAGCATAACCGATATTCCAAGTAAATAAACCAGAGTTATTATATCAGGTTTTTTGCTGAAATTTATTATTAACTCATAAATACAAATGCCAGAAAGGAAAAATGAACTAACCACCGTCATTGCGGGTTTGGTAAGGAAACCTCCAACAAAAACAAGAACCGAAAACAATGCAAAAGCCGAAGCAATATAAAATTCCGCGGTTCTGAAATCAAGAGCCTTGATTGTTTCAAAAAAGAATACATAGGTAAAAATTAACATGGTAATACGAATTAACCATGCTGCAAACGGATAAAAAGCTTTGGCGGGTTTCATATTTAGATTGATTTGAAGCCAATAATTTCACGTACTTCCTTTATTGTTTTTGCTGCGCTTGCTCTGGCCTTTTCGCGACCCGTGGCGGCAACTTTAGACAGAAAAGCTTCGTCGGCAACAACTTGGGCAATTCTTTCGCGTATGGGCGCTATAAACACATTCATGTCGGCAGCCAGATGCTTTTTTAAATCACCATATCTAATCGAACAATTTGCATAAGACTCTTTAAAAAACTTTAATGCTTCGTTGTCTGAAACAATTTCCATTAAAGCAAAAAGATTTTGAATTGGCTGCGGAGGTATTTGATTGGGTTCGGTCGGACCACTGTCGGTTACCGCCTGCATTATTTTTTTTGATATGGTTTTTTCATCATCAATTAAAAAAATCGCATTGCCATCTCCTTCGGACTTGCCCATTTTTCCGCTTCCGTCGAGACCCGGAACTTTTATAAGCTCGGAGCCAAAATTAAAAGCTTCAGGTTCCTTGAAATACTCTGTTTTGTACATCCTGTTGAAGCGGTTGGCAAAAGTCCTTGTCATTTCCAGATGCTGCTCCTGGTCTTTGCCTACCGGAACCTTATCGGCATGATGAATTAAAATGTCGGCAGCCATTAAAGAAGGATATGTAACCAAGCCTGCGTTTACATTGTCCGGTTGTTTTCTGGCTTTGTCTTTATACGAAGTACAACGGGTTAGCTCACCCAGATATGCATTCATGTTAAGAAACAGATACAACTCTGTCGTTTCGGGCACATCGCTTTGAATATATAAAGTTGCTTTTTCAGGATTAAGTCCGCATGCGATAAATTCGGCCAGGACCTGTCTTACATTTTTATTCAGGTTTTCAGGTGTCGGATGAGTAGTTAAGCTATGATAATCAGCTATGAAAAAAAAGCATTCGTTTTCTTGCTGTAAGCGAACAAAATTTTTTACTGCCCCAAAATAATTTCCCAAATGCAAATTGCCCGTAGGCCTAATTCCGCTTAATATTCTCATTTTTCAGTTGTTTCTCTTATTCTTTTTCTATTCTGATGTCTTTAATATTTAATTGAAGCGTGGTATTACCATTCCATTCATTTTCTTCAAGAGCATATACAATGTCGAATGGTTTTTGAGATTCAATTTCATTAAAATATTCTCCCAATTGAAAGGCTATGCCGGGTAATCCAACACCTTTGTAATGGCTTTGTGTAACCATCAGTTTTATATGATTGTTGCCTACGATTTTAGAAAAACCATTGTCGAAAACACGATTGGTCTGAAAAATCGGATTCATATTCCCAGGTCCAAAAGGAGCAAATTGTTTCAGAACCTGATAAAACTTTTTGGTGATTTCGTTAAAATCCAAATATGAATCAACTTCAATAACCGGTACCATCATGTCTTCGGTTATTTTTGAATGAGCAAACTCCTCAAAACGATTTCTAAAAGATTCAAAATCTTTTTCTTTTAAAGAAAGTCCCGCAGCATAGGTATGCCCACCCCAATGAATTAGTAAATCACTGCATGCTTCAATGGCTTCGTAAATGTCAAAATCTTTAATTGAACGTGCACTTCCCGTTATTACTCCTTCTTCGTTTGCTTTTGTAAAAACTATAGTTGGCTTATAATAATGTTCGGTTAATCTTGAAGCAACAATTCCAAGAATACCTTTTTGCCATGCCGGATTATATAAAACTGTAGAGAGTCGTTCCCTATCATCAATTGACTCGGCTATGGCTGTTAAAGCTTCAGTTGTTGCGTTAACATCCAGGCTTTTTCTTTCAACATTAAGATTATCTATTTGTTCGGCTATTATGTCAGATTGTTTGGCATTTTCACTTATCAGCAAATCGACGGAATTTTTTCCGCTTTGAATGCGTCCTGCCGCATTTACTCGCGGACCGACAATAAAAACCAAATCGGAGATGGTAATTTTTTTAGTGAAAGAGTAATCTGTTTTGTAATAGCTGTCGGGCCTGCGTTTTACACCGGCAGTCTTGAGTATCGCTTCGATACCGGCACTGGGATTGGAATTTATCATCTTTAAACCGTAAAACGACAATAATCTGTTTTCTCCTGTAACGGGTACAATGTCGGCTGCAATACTAAGTGTCACTAAATCCAAGAGATTTTTTAATTCATCAAAAGGGATATTAAGTTTTTGTGCGAGTCCTTGCATCAGCTTGAATCCAACTCCCGCTCCTGATAATTCTTTGAAGGGATAGTTGCAGTCTTTTTGTTTTGGATCTAAAACTGCAATAGCATACGGAATGTCGTTTCCCGGTCTATGGTGGTCGCAAATAATAAAATCTATTCCTTTTTCATGTGCATAATTAATTTTGTCGGCGTCTTTTATTCCGCAGTCAACAGCAATAATTAATTTGCAATTTGAATCAGCTGCATAATCAATACCTTTTATGGATATGCCATATCCCTCGATATATCTGTCCGGAATATAATAATCCAGGGCTAAATCGAAACGTTTTAAAAATTTATAAATAATGGCCACAGCCGTAGTACCGTCAACATCATAATCTCCGTAAAGAAGAATGTTTTCTTTGTTTTCAATGGCAATCAGCAATCTGTCAACAGCCTTATCCATATCTTTCATCTGAAATGGATCGTGAAGGTTTTCAAGACTAGGCCTGAAAAATGCCTTGGCTGACTCAAATGAATCAACACCACGTTGTACTAATAAATTTGCAAGGGTTCTGTTTACGTTTACTTGTTCCATCAATAAACGTATGAGTTCCTCGTTTCCTTGTTCCTTTAATATCCAACGTTTGGCAAGCATATTTTTGAATGAAATGCAAATATAAGATAATTTGACGATGGAATATACATTATTTTTGTGCTTATTTTTTAATTATGAAACTTGTATTTGCAACTAACAACATGCATAAATTGCTTGAAGCAAGGCAAATTTTGGGACAATTTTCCCAGATTGTAAGCCTTGACGAAGTTGGGTTTAACTCGGATATTGAGGAAACAGGAAATACACTTGAGGAAAATGCAAAAATAAAAGCCGAAACCATTTATGCAGCGACAAATTTAAATTGTTTTGCTGATGATACCGGCTTGGAAATAGAGGTTTTAAATAATCGCCCCGGTGTTTTTTCGGCCAGGTATGCGGGAATTAATCATGATTTTGAAGCCAATATCGACAAAGTCTTGGGTGAACTTGCTGGTGCAACTAATCGCCGTGCCAGGTTCAGAACAGCTATTTGTTTGATTTATAATAAAAAAGAGTATTTGTTCGAAGGAATTGTTAAAGGAGAAATATTGCATAAACGTGTTGGCTCGGGAGGATTTGGATATGATTCAATATTTCGACCCGATGGATTTTGCAAAAGCTTTGCAGAACTTGATGCAGAAGAAAAAAACAGAATAAGTCACAGAGGGTTGGCATTAAAAAATATGGCAGATTACATTTCAAAATTTTTATTAAATGATTAAAATATTTAATACCTAAATTTATTTATTCAATGGCATTACAATATTAAACATATATTTTTGTTAAAATTTAGCTATTTGCATCTATTTTTTTAATGACTAAAAAATTTATTTAGACAAATTAAACTTTTTTATATTTAATAAATCAAATTACATCAATATTAATGTTGGAAGGGGAGGTTAAATAAACAAATTGTAAACTTTGGGGGGATTTTTATGAAATTTTTAAAATTTCTTATTGCTTTAATTTATGCCAATGTAGTATTTTATACGGCTGCATTTTCTCAAAACTTAGTAAATAATGGCAATGGAATTGTAATAAATAACGGAGCCTACTTAGTTATTGGTGGTAAATACATCAATCGTAATGCAACACAGGATGGTTTTGTAGATAATGACGGCAATATGATAGTTTATGGCGATTTTATTAATAATGCCACCAATAATGTTTTTGTTAACATCGAAAGTAACCCTGATGGCAAAACAATAATGCCCGCATTATCACAACAAAGTATCTCCGGTACTAATACCACAAGATTTGAAAACCTGAAAGTTTCAGGAGGTATTAAAAATCTGGATGCAAATCATGCCATGGTTGCCGGCAATTTTATTTTAGCATCTGTTTTCAAACTTAATTCCCATACACTAGAACTTGAGAAATCATCACCTTTGGTTTTGGATTATCAGAGCGGTTATTTAATGGCTGAGACAGAGCCATCTTATGGCTTGGGAATACTGAGATGGAACTTAAATGATCAAGGCGGAACATATAATATTCCTTTCGGCAGCGGCATGGCTTCCAATAATGATATTAATCTTACAATAAAAGTTGTTCAATGTGCATTGGGTAATGGTGCAATAAATTTCTCAACTTATCCTACCAATTCTTCAAATGTTCCATTGCCGGATTTTGTTTCTTCACTTGAGCCCTATGATCCTGAGGTTACCGTTAATCGATTTTGGCTTATAGATGCTGAGCATAGCACAAAGCCTTCAGTAGAAATAACTTTTAAATATACCGACATTGATGCAAATTCTATTTTAGAGAATACACTGGGTGCAATAAGATATAATTGTAATGCAATGGCTTGGGATGATTTTTTGCCAAATGGCGTAGCTGATGTGATAGAAAATACTGTTACGACCAATACCGTGGCGCCTAATGATTTCTTTAAAAACTGGACACTTACAGGCTCATCTCCCGAAGACTATATATATATTCCAAACTCTTTTACTCCAAATGGCGACGGAAATAACGAATGGTTTGCTCCCATTATCGGAAACGATGAATTACTTAGTGATTATTCATTTATGATTTTTGACAGATGGGGCTCTATGGTATTTTCTTCAACTACTCAAGATAAAGGCTGGGATGGAATGCGAGAAGGTATTGAATGTCAGCAAGATGTTTATGTTTGGGTTTTTGGTTATCGCGACATAAGAGGCTCAAATGTAGTTAAAATGGGAAAAGTAACATTAATCAGATAATTAAAATAAAAATTATATGTACAAGCTTTCATTTGTATTGTATATTTTCCTGGTGGCAACATTTACAATGTTTTCATCGTTGGAATCTGGTGCTCAGAACAATGTTGGAATTAATCCTACAGGAGCATTACCTGATGCATCTGCCGCATTAGACGTCGTTGCGAGTGATAAAGGGGTCTTAATTCCCCGCATGACAGCTATTCAGAGAATGGCAATTGCTTCACCAGCAGATGGACTTTTGGTTTATGATACTGATAGTATGTGTGTGCTGGTTTATCAAGCTGCAATGAATAAATGGTTTTCTCTTTGCAATGCAGCAGCAACAACAAGTGGTCATAATTCTCTTGCATCAACTTCAATTGAGCCACCAGGAGCAAATTGTACTTATGGTGGAATTAAAATAGAATTTGGAATTGACTTGAATGATAATGGAGTTCTTGAACCATCTGAAATAATTACAGCTTTGACACGCTATGTTTGTAATGGTGCACCTGGTGCTGCCGGTGCAGCCGGCCCGCAAGGTCCAGCCGGTCCCCAAGGTCCCCAAGGTCCTGCCGGTGCAACCGGTGCTACCGGCGCAGCTGGCCCGCAAGGTCCAGCCGGCCCCCAGGGTCCGCAAGGTCCTGCCGGTGCAACCGGTGCTACCGGCGCAGCTGGCCCGCAAGGTCCAGCCGGCCCCCAGGGTCCTGATGGTCCACAAGGTCCACAGGGTCCGCAAGGCCCACAAGGTCCGCAAGGCCCACAAGGTCCGCAAGGTCCACAAGGTCCGCAAGGTCCTGCCGGTCCAGCTGGTGCACTTGGTTGTACTACCGCAAATTTTGTAATTAAATCTGATGGTGTCTCAGCTGTGTGTAGTCAGATATATGATAATGGAACCAATGTTGGAATAGGAACAACCGCCCCGACACAAAAAATTGATATAGTTGGAGCAGTTAAGTTTTCTAGCGCCCTAATGCCTAATAATAATGCCGGATTAAGCGGGCAGTTGTTAAAATCGCAAGGTGCTGGCATTGCACCTGTTTGGAGTTATTCCGAAACTATTATTCGCTCTGTTACAGGTACAACTGATGCTTCAATTTTGACTACTACATGGACAGATATGCCTCAAATGACTCTTACATTTACTCCTGTAAAATCTAGAGTTTATATAAGTTTTACTTGCTCAGGATATGGCAATATGGCGGGCCAGGAAATTGCTTATGCCAGAATAGTTAAAGATGGTGCACCTGTTATAGGTACTAATACTATTATTTCTGAAACAGATGAATGGGGAGATATTATTACAAGCTGGAATTTGGCCATTAATTATCCTATTAATGTTACTCCGGGGGTTTCAACAACAATAAAAATTCAATGGAGAACATATCAAGCTACTGCTACATTATATAACAACGTTGTTTCTGACCCTGACAAAACTTGCCACAGAACTCTATTTATTTATGAATAAAACAAATCATTATGAAAAATATATTAACCATTATCCTCATAGCTCTTTTGCCTGCACTTGTATTTTCACAGGAAAATAACGTTAGAAGCTACAAAGCTCCATGTGAAAAAATAAAAGCCTTTACAATGGGCTCAGGTAAAACTACAAATGGTGAATTTGTTTACAGCTTCTCCTCAAAACCTAAAACAGAATATAATGTTGTGATTACACCGTCCAAGCAATATTCTAATTTGTACGTAACATCAAAAAATGAAGATGGTTTTGTAATAAAAGCTGATGATGGCGCAGATGTGTATTTTGATTTTGTTGTGTTTGTTAGGCTTGAGGCTCCGAATTTAAAAGAATAAGCAAAAAATTTCTACTAATATTTTGAAACAGGCTGATGTTTAGTAGATTTTATTGCAATAGGTAATAAGTTCTTATAAATTGAAAAGTATAGCCTAATCAATGTTTTTATTGACGTTGTTTTTTATTTTATTGCTTATTTCATGGTAGTTTACCATAAAAACGCCCAGCAAAATAAGAATAATATAAGCTACGTGAACTAGGCCTATTACCTCACCATCACTAATTCCCCAAAGAGTTGAAATTACGGGCATCATATATGTTATCGATGCAACAAAGAGAATATCGGCTATTTTTATCAGATGATAGTACATTAATAAAGCTATGGCTGAACCAACAATGCCTAAAATACTCATATATAAAATTCCATATCCGCTTCCGGTTGTGTTTTTAGCAATAGAAATGAAATCGGAAAACCCAAATAAATATATAGAAGAAAATATTCCGATAACAAAAAACACCATAGAAACCATTTGCAAAGTCGGCACATCGCTTAACCAGCGTTTAATAAAATTTATATTTATGGCATAAGTAAATGTTGCCACCAGAATATATCCACCATATCCAAAATTAAATGAAAGACTTTTTCCGCCTGCAAAAGCCAAAAGACCTATAATGCCCGTAAAGCCTACAATTACTCCTGAAATGCTTAACAATTTTGCCTTATAACCAAAAAATATTACGCCAATAATTAAAGTAAATAATGTTGTAGTGCTGTTTAAAATGCCAGATACATAGCTTTCGATTCCGGTTTGGGCGTATGCAAATAAAAATGAAGGAATTCCATTGGCTAAAACGCCCGACAATGTTAACAGCAAAAAAGTTTTTCTCGGAATTTTCACAACATATATCAAAGCCGGTATAAGCATTATTACAAATGCTGCTGTCATACGATATGCAGCTACAATATTGCTTGGGAAAAACATCAAAGATTTTTTCATGAGAATAAAAGAAGATCCCCATGTGAAAATCAGCACCAACATAAAAAGTAATGAAACACTTCTTTTGCTAAACATATTCTCCTTACCTACATCCAGCGCTTACGTTTAAAATAAAGGATTAAGAATATCGCGATCATAAGCATAATCCCGATAATCATCAAAAATGCAAGGGGATTTTCGGCAAAAGGCAACTCAACGTTCATCCCGTATAAACCGGTTAAAAACGTTAATGGCAGAAGTACGGTACTAATAAAAGTAAGGATTTTCATAATCTCATTCGTACGATTAGCCTGCATGGAATCGAATGTTTTGGATAAGCCCTCCAATAATTCGCCATAATCTTCAATCATATCCCAATTCTTTTGATAATAGTCCAATATATTTCCCCAGTAATCTTCCATGTTATTTACGAAACCCTTAATTTCGCCGCCTTCAAATTTGTGAAATAAACGTAGCTGAGGCTTAAATGTAGTATTCAATAAAATAACATTTTTGCGGGTGATTGAAATTTTTTCGATGATTTTTTCAGCCTTCCGGCTAAACATTTCTTTATTTATTAAATCTATTTCTGAATCAATACGCTGTAAAATAATTTGTGTTTCTTTCATCAATGATTCAAGAACGCGATAAAGCAACTCGTCCGAAGATAATAAGAGACAACTATTTTCATTATCTTCAACCAGTTGCCGAAATTCCTGAAATAATTCCCTTATAACCCAGTGAGCACTGCCAATTGTTATGATAAAGTCTTGACCCCAGAAAATTTTTATTTCTTTTACTTTGATAAACCGGTTAATTTTATCAAAATACGGAAAATGCAAAATCAAAAAATAGTAATCATCATAGGTGTCTATTTTTGATCGTTGGGACCGTGCTTTACAATCGTCGATATCTAGAGGGTGGAACCGATATTCATTTAGCAGGAGATTATAATCTTCATCCGACGGATAAAGAATATGTAACCATTTTACTTTGCCAAGCCTGATTTGTTCAATCATAGGCTGCCCTCCTTTCCTTTATTTAAGTTTATGGAATGCTACATCCCTGTAATGTTTTTTGCAAAAGTAAAATAAATATGAAAAATCAGCAAAAGAGTTTTACTTTTTATTGCATATTTTTGGTTGGGTCTTAGATGCTAATACTAATTCATGTAAAAATTCCCGAACTAAATATAATAGCTTGTATTGAATTTCATAAGTCTGATTTACCGCATCAAAGCCTTGACTTAATATATTTTGAAAAACTAATCCTGACATTATCAACTTTTAGCTACTAATTTTTGATACATATATACTTTTATTCTACATAGGTTTGCAAAAATTGACAATAAATATAATTTATTAATTATCAATAGTTTTAATATTACTATAGTTAGTAATTTTGCAAAAAACCAAACTATGAAAAATATTTTTTCGATAAAAACAATGTCGTATTTTGTTATGATTATTATAGCTGGTTGTGGTGGTGCAAATAAAAAAAACACCGACAATCCTTTTTTCTCTGAATTTAATACTCAATTTGGGGTACCACCATTCGATAAGATAAAATTTGAACATTATCAGCCTGCTCTTGAAGAGGGCATGCGGTTACAGATGCTTGAGATAGATTCTATAGCCAATAATAAGGATGCTGCCACATTCGACAATACAATTGCAAAATTTGATGCTAGCGGTCAGATGCTGTCAAGAGTGAGTGCTGTATTTTATAATGAGCTTGAAGCTAATACAAATGACTCGATGCAAAATCTTGCGCAGGAAATGGCTCCGAAAATGTCAAAGCATAATGACGATATTATGCTGAATGAAAAGCTTTTTGACCGTATTAAAACTGTTTACAACAATAGAGAAAAATTACTCCCTGAGCAAAAAAGGCTTACCGAAGTTATTTATACTGATTTTGTTCGCAGCGGAGCAAATCTGGATGCCAAGGGCAAAGAGCGTTTAAGAGAAATTAACGAAAAGCTTTCAGTTTTAGAATTGCAGTTTGGCGATAATGTTATGGCCGATAATAATGCCTTTAAAATGGTAATTGGTAAAAAAGAGGATTTGGCCGGATTGCCGCAAAGCGTTATAGATGCTGCATCGGAAGCTACAAAGGAAAATAAAATGGATGGCAAGTGGCTGTTTACTACTGATAAGCCCAGTATGATTCCTTTTTTGCAGTATTCTGAAAAGAGAGAACTGAGAGAGAAAATTTATCGTGGCTATTTTATGCGCGGCGATAATAACAATAAGAATGATAATAAAAAGATAATTACAGAATTGGTTTCATTACGTTTAGAGCGGGCAAGATTATTGGG
>CAZJYL010000065.1:0-11072 GCA_964550265.1 uncultured Bacteroidaceae bacterium | reverse complement strand
ATGAATTTATATGTATATTTTCTCTTAGAGTAATATATCGCTTTCCGTATGCTTTGAATATGGCCTCTTTAAATGTCCAGTATGCAATTGCTTTTTCAACAGATTCTGTTTTTTCCCACTCATTGTGCTCTTGTATGTTCATGAATTTTTGAGTTACTTTCAATATCTTTGAATGTATAGGTTCTATATCTATCCCATGCATTATTTTCATGTCCGGAGAAATCAGAACGGCAGAATAATCACTACAGTGTGATATACTTATTGAACGCTGGGGATTGACTAAAAAAGGCTTGTTGTTGTCGTCATAATAGATTCTATAAATATAATCAGCTTTAACAAGATTTCGTATCAGGGCACGATAACTTAACCATTGCCGTCTGCGGGCATCGTTTCCAAACGATGATAATGTATCAAATTCTTCTTTGTTTAAAAACAACATGGAAATAAGCTCATCAACACTTTCCGTTATGTGCCATAATCCCATTTGCAGGTCAGACTGAATCCATTCGTGATAAACTAAAGGCATGGTAAATTTTCAATGAATTATAACAATTTGCTTTTCTGCAATACTGTTCTTAAAAACAAATTTTAAAAAATAATATCCCGAGGGAATTGCACTTACATCAATTTTATCATGACTTGCTTCCATAGCATGTGTTCTACCCCTAATGTCATACAAAATAATCTGTTCGGGTCGCTCTAACATGGCGTAGCTAATGTTAATGTTTTCGTTGGCAGGATTGGGATAAACATTTATATATTGCTGCAAATTTTCATTTAAATCTGCTGTTGGCCCCCAGATATAAAACACCCAGTCGGGATTGTCAATAAATGGATTTCTGTTGTGTTGTAAACTATAAACATTATTGTTACGTTCTATTTCTTTTGAGCTAACGGGGTCAAGAATATGCCATTGCAAAAACAGGTTTTCTGTCCATGTACTCAAATCCCCGTTATTAAAAGATTCTCCTGTCCAGGATGATATCTTGTCTTTATAACGAACGCACATATAAAAATAGATCCGGGCAAAATCTCCTTTAAAACTGTCAATTGGTTCAAAAACAACCCCATTATATCCCGGAAAACCTGACGGACCCAATTTACTTCCGTTTTGCGAAGTCCATGTGGCCGTTCCCACTTGTCCATAAGGATAGTTGCTTCGTTGTCCGTTAACTTTGCCATCGGTAGGAACAACATGAAACAAATCACTGTACATAGGCGAAGCATCTCCAAACCAGCTTTTTGGAACACTATGCTCACGATTATAACAGTCTCCCTCATTTTGATAATTACCACACTGATTGGTAACAAAAGAATACTCATAAGGCGGTGTTCCACCGGGGATATCACTATACATATCCCATACCTTGCCATTGGGTTTTTTGTCGGTAGTAGCATAAGCAGTCCATAAATTACTATATGAAATGCTTGTAAAGCCATTGGAAATAATATTGAATAAAGCGTTTTTTAAGGCATTGCCTGATAATCCTTCTGCAGCATCATAATAACCCGCAGGAGGCTGAGCGATAGAAATAAAAGGCAATAAGCAAAATACAGTGATTATCCAGTTTTTCATTTTGTGTAAATATCACGTAAAGATATTAAAATAGACTTAAAACGCAATATTATGTTTTATTAAAATATTATCAAAATAAAAGTATGTCTTGTAAAATGGACGAAAACACAGCTGTTTATAATAATCATTTCTAAATTTATATATTTGTCTTTAAATACTAAGAGATATGAATTTTAAGTTTTTTTCTTTTTTATTGATATTATTTTCGTTTCTACAATTACAAGCGCAAAAAAAGCAAAATCATACTTTTACAACAGACTCAATAAACTTTTTGCTTGACGGAAAGCCGTTTCAAATTATTTCGGGCGAAATACATTATGCCCGGGTTCCGCATGAATATTGGAAACACCGCATTCAAATGGCAAAAGCCATGGGCTGTAACACCATTGCAACCTATGTTTTTTGGAATTATCACGAAGTAAAGGAGGGTATATTCGACTTTGAAACAGAAAACCGTAATCTTGCAAAATTTTTGCAGGAAGCAAAAGACGAAAACATGTGGGTATTGCTGCGGCCGGGACCTTATGTTTGCGCAGAGTGGGACCTAGGAGGCATTCCGCCGTATTTACTTTCTGTTCCCGACATTAAGTTGCGTTGCATGGACCCCCGATACATGAAAGCTGTAGAACGTTACGTGCAAAAGCTTTCCGATGTTGTGAAACCATACTTAATTACCAATGGAGGACCTATTATAATGGTGCAGGTTGAAAATGAGTACGGAAGTTATGGTAATGATAAAAACTATTTATACAGATTAATGAATTTATGGAAAGAGCAGGGGATAAATGTTCCTTTTTATACATCAGACGGACCAACCACCTACATGCTTGAGGCCGGCTCAGTAAATGGTTGTGCTGTAGGGCTTGACCCATGCGGAAATATTAATGATTATAATCTTGCCAGACAAATGGTTCCAGGAGTGCCTGTTTTTGGAAGCGAAATATATCCGGGTTGGCTCACCCACTGGGGAGAGGAGTGGCAAAGACCAGATACGGAGGCTCTTGTACAACAAATAAGTTTTTTAATGGAGAATAAAATATCTTTTAATTTTTATGTACTTCATGGAGGAACAAATTTTGGATTTACTGCAGGGGCAAATTCGGGCGGCTCCGGTTATCAGCCTGATGTAACCAGCTATGATTATGACGCGCCCATTAATGAACAAGGCCTGCCAACACCAAAATATTTTGCATTGCAAAAGGAAATTTTAAAACATAAAACAAAAAAAGAGCAGCAGGTTAAAATGCCTAAGCCAATAGAGTCTATGGAACTTCCTCAAATAGGGATGAAAGAATACTCTTCGGTTTGGGATATGCTTCCCGAGCCAATTATGTCAGTGCAGCCAAAGCCCTTCGAAGCATTTAATCTGTATCAGGGATTTGCTGTTTATAAAACAACTTTAATAGGACATAAATCAGGGATTCTTACCATTACCGATTTGCATGATTATGCAACTGTTTTTGTTGATGGAAAATTTGTTGGAACCATTGACAGAAGCAAAGGAGAAAAATCAATTAAAATTCCTTTGTCGGAAAGTAAAAATCCTATTCTTGAAATTTTTGTTGAGGCAATGGGACATATAAATTTTGCACAGGAAATTATCGACAGAAAGGGGATTACGGAAAGAGTTACACTGAACGGGATGACTTTGATGAACTGGGAGGTATATTGCTTACCAATGGATGCTGATTTTATTGCTAAAATAAAAAGCACGGAAGTAAAAAATAAAGAAGGAAAGTTTTTTAAAGGAGTTTTTGTTCCTGACAAATTAGCTGATACATATATTGATGTTTCTCAATATCAAAAAGGAATAGTTTGGGTAAATAACCACAATCTCGGACGTTTTTGGAATATTGGACCGCAACAACGTTTATATTGCCCTGCTACATTTTTAAAAGAAGGAGAAAACGAGATTCTAATTTTTGACCTGCTGCAGCATGAAGCAAAGCCGGTCTGCGGAAAGAAGGGTTTGAATGATGACTGAAATACTTACGTTGAGAGTATTTAAGTTGCTTTAATAAGTTTTTGTTTTCATATATGAATTTCAGATAATCAAAACATTAGCGTTTAATCTGATTTAATTAATGCGCTTCCAGCCAGTTGTTTCCGCTTTTAACTTCAACCTCAACGGGAACTTTAAGCGGAAGTGCTGTTTTCATTAGCCTTTCAACTTCTACTTTAACAATGTCAATTTCGTCTCTTGGAACATCAAAAACCAATTCGTCATGAACCTGTAAAATCATTTTGGTTTTTAAATTGTTTTCATTGAGCCATTTGTGAATGTTTATCATTGCCAACTTTATCATGTCGGCAGATGAGCCCTGTATTGGGGCATTAATGGCGTTTCTTTCGGCAAAGCCGCGTACAAAACTATTTGACGAGTTAATATCTTTTAAATATCTTCTACGCAACTTAAGGGTCTCAACATAGCCATTTGTGCGGGCATTTAAAATGCTGTTGTCCATGTATTTTTTTATGCCGGGAAACTGATTAAAATAATTGTCTATAATATCGGCTGCTTCTTTTTTGCTTATTCCAAGTCTGTCAGCCAGACCAAAAGCGGATATCCCATATATTATTCCAAAATTTACTGTTTTGGCATTGCGGCGTTGCTCCGGTTTAACTTCATTAATTGACACCCCATATACCTTTGATGCCGTTGCCGTATGTATGTCTATCCCTTTGCGGAATGCTTCAATCATGTTTTCATCACCCGACATTGAAGCTATAATGCGCAGTTCTATTTGACTGTAATCGGCCGAAATAAGCACATGGTTATTATCACGCGGAACAAATGACTTGCGTATTTCCTGGCCTAAATCTGTTCTGATTGGTATGTTTTGAAGATTTGGATTTGTTGAACTTAGTCGCCCTGTTGAGGTTACTGCCTGATTATAGCTTGTATGGACCCTGCCTGTTTTATCATGAATTAATTCGGGCAAAGCCTCAACATAAGTGTTTAATAATTTTGTCAGACCTCTGTATTCAAGTACTTTTGCTACGATAGGATGCCGTGTTATATATTTTTGTAACACTTCTTCTGAAGTAGAATATTGTTTTGTCTGTGTTTTTTTTGGTTTTTCTTCAATTTTAAGTTTATCGAAAAGAATTTCGCCAAGTTGTTTAGGGCTTCCAATATTAAACTGCTGCCCTGCAAGCCCGTGAATTTCGCTTTCCAGTTTTGTAATTTCCTGATTTAAAACTTGTGAAAATTCATTTAATGATTGTTTGTCAATTTTAACACCACTACGCTCCATGTCTTCCAAAACTTTGATTAGCGGAGTTTCAATTTCAAAAAACAAATTTGTCATTTCATATTTGTTGAGCTCTGGCTCAAAAATTTTCCATAATTGGTATGTTATGTCAGCATCTTCGCATGCATAATCTTTCAGTTTTTCAATACTGATATTTGTAATTAAGGTTTTTTGTTTGCCGCTGCCGGTTAATTCTTCGAAAGTTATTGTTTTATAATTTAGATATGTTTCGCTTAAATAATCCAGATTATGCCTTAATTCAGGTTGAAGTAGATAGTGGGCCAGCATTGTGTCGGCCAGTTTTCCCTTTACATCAATGCCATTACTGCGTAAAATTGCAATGTCGAATTTTAAGTTTTGGCCAATTTTAAGTGTTTCTTCGTTTTCGAAAATTGGTTTTAACGCATTTAATGCTTTTTGCTTAAATAACGTTTCTTGTGTAGATACAAAATATGCTTTATGCGGTTCCGTGCAAAATGAAATACCAATAAGCTCAGCTTCTAGTGTATCCAATGAATTTGTTTCCGTATCGAAACATATATGATTTGTGTTTTTTAATTCATTAATGAGAAACGACAAACTATCTTCATCTTTAACTAAAACATACTTGTGTTCTATAGTTGTAATATCGTTTATTATGGAAGTTAAGCCTGCTTTACCTATTACAAAATCCTGATCGAACAAGGTAGATTGCCCATGCGCAGTTTCGGGTGAATTATTGGAAATCAAGCTCATTGTATCCCACCACCTTTTTGAAAAGGTCCTAAACTCCATCTCATCAAAAAACTTTTGCAATGGAGCAAAAGATGGTATTTTCCATTCAAGTTTTGAAGGCATAAATTCAACAGGGACATCGGTAATAATGGTTGCAAGCTGCTTTGAAATAAGCGCCGATTCTTTTCCGGCCAGTACTTTTTGTTTTAAAGACGGATTCTTGATGTTTTCTGCTTGTTCCAGTAGATTTTCTACTGTTCCGAATTCGCTTAATAATTTTTTTGCCCCAACTTCTCCAATTCCGAAAATACCCGGAATGTTATCGGCTGAATCACCCATTATGGCAAGAATATCTATTACCTGCTCCGGTCGCTCAATTCCAAACCTGTCACAAACTTCTTTTACACCCCAAATCTCAGATGAAGAACCAAATTTTGCAGGTTTATACATAAAAATATTTTCACTTACCAGTTGCCCGAAATCCTTGTCAGGAGTCATCATGTAAGTTTGATATCCTTTTGCTTCTGCTTCCTTGGCCAAGGTTCCTATTACATCGTCCGCCTCAAATCCATCTACTTCTAACACAGGTATATCCATTAATTGAAGCATTTCTTTTATATATGGCAATGAAACAGATAAGTCGTCCGGCATAGGTTCCCTATTGGCTTTATAAAAAGCAAATTCATCGTGGCGCGAAGTTGGCGCAATGGTATCAAAAGCTACTCCAAGCAAATTAGGCTTTTCTTTATTTATTAAATCAAGAATTGTGTTTGCAAAACCCAGAACAGCACTAGTATTAAATCCTTTAGAGTTTCTTACGGGATTTTTTATCATTGCATAATAGGCTCTATATGCTAATGCCATGGCATCAAGCAAAAACAGCACTGGCTTTTTCTCACTCATTTAAATTGTAGTTTTTGTAAAAGTAATTATTTTTTATCTGAGAAATAACTTATTGTTTTAAGATGATAATTGTTGCTTAAATACGAAAATATATGTAAACATGTAAATCTGTTTTTTGCGTTGTTATTTTAAACATGTTAATATCAGAATTTTAAATTTAATACTGTGATTAAAACAGCATGTTTTGAAATGAATTGTTATAATAAATACATAGACAAACAAGCATAAAGATTAGACGTAATTTAATTTTCAACACCTATATTTTTCAAAACAATATATTGTATTTTTGAAACATGGAAGAAAATAATGAAAAGAAAATAAAAAAACGTGTTTTAAAAACACAAAACACAAACAACACATCAATAGGGCATGGTCGTGTTTTGCCTCAAGCGGTAGATGTTGAGGAGGTAATTTTGGGTGCATTAATGCTTGAACAAAATGCGTTAAACACTGTCATAGATATTATTCAGCCGGATTCGTTCTATAAGGAAGCACATCGTTATATTTTTGAGGCCATACAGTCTTTATTTGCCAAAAGTTCTCCAATAGACATGCTTACCGTAATTGAAGAGCTTAAAAAGCAGGGAAAACTTGAGCTTGTTGGTGGAGCATATTATATTACATATCTTACCAATAGGGTTGTATCAAGCGCCAACATAGAATATCATGCCCGAATTGTTGCACAAAAATATATTCAACGCAGACTGATTGAAATTTCAACCGAAATTATAAATGATTCTTTCGAAGACAGCATAGATGTATTTGATTTGCTTGATAGTGCCGAAGACAAACTCTTTAAAATCAACGAAGAAAATTTAAGACGTAAAACCAGCGGAATGGCCCATTTGCTAAGGTCTGCCAGAGAGATGGTAGAATCTGCGGCAAAAAACGAAAATTCATTATCGGGCGTTCCAAGTGGTTTTAAATCTCTGGATGCAGTAACTGCCGGCTGGCAACGTTCGGATTTAATTATTATTGCTGCCCGACCGGGGATGGGAAAAACGGCTTTTGTTCTTTCAATGGCTCGCAACATGGCATTGATGAATGAGGTTCCCGTTGCTGTTTTTTCACTTGAGATGAGTGCAATACAGCTGGTAATGCGTCTTATTGCATCTGAGGCGCGTATAAGCAGCGAACGTTTACGTACAGGTAAGTTATCTGCTCAGGAGTGGAAAAGCCTGAACGACAACATGGATAATTTGTCGAAAGCCAAACTTTATCTTGATGACACTCCTGCATTATCTGTTTTTGAACTTAGAGCTAAAGCCCGAAGATTAAAACAGCAATACGATATTCAGTGTGTTATTGTTGACTATTTGCAATTAATGACTTCTAAAGTTGATAAGAATGCAAACAGGGAAGTTGAGATTGCCACAATATCACGGTCGCTAAAAGCGTTGGCAAAGGAATTGAATATACCCGTTATTTGTTTGTCGCAGCTTAGCCGCGAAGTTGAAAAACGCCCGGGACGCAAACGCCCGCAATTATCGGACCTTCGTGAATCGGGGGCAATTGAACAGGATGCAGACATAGTAATGTTTATTTACCGCCCTGAATACTATTTTAAAGAAGACGATAAAAACGTAGATTTTGAAAGTATTAAAAATAAGGCGGAACTTTTGATTGAAAAGCATCGAAACGGACCGCTTACAACAATAAATCTTAAGTTTTTGGGCGAATATGCGCGTTTTTATGAGGAAACAGACGAAGATTTTTCACAAGCAATAAGATTACTTTCAGAGAGTGGTTTTTCCGGCTCCGGAAGATCTTTTACTGTTCAATCTAAAATGAACAACGAGAACTTGGAGGATGATTTGACTATTCGACAAGGTGATATCTGATTTTGCATGGTTTTTGATACTGCTAAATTCTTATGAAAATCAAATCTTTTCTGGTATTTTTCACAATCTTTTTTGCGTATAATTTATACTCAACAAGTTTGTTGATTCCAATGGATAATATGCAAAAGAATCATTTGAAAGCTTATGGAATTACCTATTGGATTCTTTTAAACAATGAAGAGGCCGAGTGGTTGTTGAATTATCGCGGAGGTAGTTTTTTGTGTGCTTATTCCAAAACAATACAAAACGAATGTAATATTCGAGGTGTTTCTGTTGAGGTTATTTCTGATGCTCAGGCAAACTCAATTCGGGTACAAATAGCCGAGCCTTCGGTAAATATGGATATAATTAAGCTGACAAAAGCCCCAAAAATTGCTGTATATGCTCCTAAAACTAATTTACCTTGGGATGATGCGGTAACTTTGGCACTTACTTATGCTGAAATTCCTTACGATTTGATTTATGATGAAGAAGTTTTGCGGGGAGATTTACCTAAATACGATTGGCTTCATTTACACCACGAAGACTTTACAGGCCAGTACGGAAAGTTTTGGGCTAGCTATCAAAATGCAGATTGGTATAAACATGATGTTGAAGAATCAGAAAAATCTGCCAGAGCTCTTGGGTTTTCTAAAGTTTCACAAATGAAATTGGCTGTTGCAAAAAAAATTCGTGATTTTGTAGCCGGCGGAGGTTATCTTTTTGCCATGTGTAGCGCACCGGATAGCTTTGATGTAGCTTTGGCTGCAGATGGCGTAGATATTTGCGCAGCTCAATTTGACGGAGACCCAATGGACCCACAAGCACAAAACAAACTTGATTTTTCTAAAACACTTGCATTTGAAAATTTTAAAATCAGCACCAATCCTTATGAATATGAAATATCAAATATAGACGTATCGCTTTCACGTAGAGCCATGAGTCAGAAAGATGATTATTTTGCTCTTTTTGAATTTTCGGCAAAATGGGACCCTGTACCAACCATGCTTTGTCAAAATCATGAGAGAATAATAAAAGGCTTTATGGGACAGACAACGGCTTTTAATTCCGCTACTTTAAAGCCTTCCGTTTTGGTAATGGGAGAATTTAAGGCTATAAACGAAGCCAGATATATACACGGGGAATTTGGAAAAGGCACATGGACTTTTTTGGGTGGCCACGATCCCGAAGATTATCAGCATTTTGTTTATGACCCTCCAACAGATTTAGAGCTTTATCCAAATTCACCAGGATATAGATTAATTTTAAATAATGTACTGTTCCCTGCTGCAAAAAAGAAATTGCAAAAAACATAAATGTTTTGTTATTAATACAACTTTTTTTGTGATTTCATTGTCAGTTGTTGAGGAATTATTAAATTTGAAAAAAAAAGCGTTATGAAAATTTTTACTTTTTTACTTTTATTGATGTTTTCAATGACCTCTTTCGCTCAATTGAGCATTGAAGGAACTCCAAAAAGCTTCAAGTCTTTTGGATTACATTCTGTTGTTCCTTTTGTTGATTTGCAGAAGCCTGATATGGAATTGATTAATGCACAAGATGCTGCTGCTGAATTAGCCGGTAAAGGTTATCGTATAGGAGTTCCTCTTCATGCAAATTTAACTCCTGAAAACAGCGGTGTTTGGGATTATCTGCCTGATGGATCAGCTATTTGGCGTGTTGGAGTTAGATCGAATGATGCCATAGCCTTGGGCTTGTATTTTTCAAATTGGTATCTTACTCCCGGTATCGAGGTATATGCATACACTCCTGATAAATCTTTTGTTATAGGAGCATTTACAGAACTTAATAATATTGAGTTAAGAACTATGGCCACACAGGAAATTCCGGGAAAAGAAGCAATATTGGAAGTTTTTATACCCGATAGAACTCAGAATTTTGATTTGGTATTAGATAATGTTGCCTATTTTTATCGTGGTTTTAATTTTACAAAACAAGAAAAACTTTCGGGATCTTGCGAGGTTAATGCTGCTTGTAGCGAAGGAAATAATTGGCGTGATCAAATCAGAGGTGTTGCAAAAATTACCATGGTTTTATCTGATGGCCAATATATGTGTTCCGGTTCTTTAGTTAATAACACCAATCAAGATTGTAAGCCTTATTTCTTAACTGCAGACCATTGTTCTGTATCACAGTCGGGTGTGCCAGTAACTGCCACACAACTTTCTCAATGGGTTTTCCGTTTCAATTATCAGGCTACAACTTGTACGGGTGTTGCAAGCGGCCAGTCAACTGCATATACCGGTGCCACCTATAAGGCTTCTGATACCTATGGTGAAAATCAAACCGGTTCAGATTTCTTTTTGTGTCAATTAAATAACACCCCTACCGCAGCTGTTAATCCATATTATAATGGTTGGACAACTGTTACTACTGCCGCATCAAGTGGAGTAAGCATTCATCACCCTGATGGTGACATTAAAAAAATTAGCACATTTACTTCTACATTAACAAACTATGGTACACATTGGGGAGTTTTATGGGCTACAACAACCAATGGGCATGGTGTTACTGAAGGTGGTTCATCCGGCTCGCCAATTTTTAATCAAAACAAATTAATCGTTGGCACTTTAACTGGTGGAGCGTCGGCATGCACGGTTAATGGGGCAGGAAATGGAACAGGACCCGACAAAGCTGATTATTATGGCAAAATGGGTAATCATTGGTCCGGGGCCGGAACAGCAAGTGATAAAAACTTGAAAGTATGGCTTGATCCAACTAATTCTTCAGGTGGCTCACTTAATGGAAGAAACAGTTGTGTTGCCGGATTGGATGATGTTGCAT
>CAZJYL010000064.1:0-11075 GCA_964550265.1 uncultured Bacteroidaceae bacterium | reverse complement strand
GAATACCATCTGAATTACCGGCACCCAAACCGTACAACACTAATGCTAATCATGCGCCTAAGCGAAAAGATATACTTACCAAAAAAGAAAAAAAACTTGCTTTACACAATGCCTTACGTTATTTTCCCGAAAAATGGCATTCTGTTTTGGCACCTGAATTTGCCGACGAATTAAAAAAATATGGCCGCATTTATATGTATCGTTTTAAACCTGATTACGAAATGTACGCCAGACCAATAGATGAATACCCGGCAAAATCGCGTCAGGCAGCGGCTATTATGTTGATGATTCAAAACAATCTTGATCCGGCCGTTGCACAACATCCCGACGAGTTAATTACTTATGGCGGCAATGGGGCGGTTTTTCAAAACTGGGCTCAGTATTTACTCACCATGCAGTATCTGGCCAACATGACCGACGAACAAACTTTATCAATTTACAGCGGTCATCCCATGGGTGTTTTCCCAAGTCATAAAGATGCACCCCGGGCAGTTGTTACCAATGGCATGGTAATTCCAAATTATAGTTCGCGCGACGACTATGAACGCATGAATGCACTGGGAGTTTCGCAATACGGGCAAATGACTGCCGGTTCTTATATGTATATAGGTCCACAGGGCATAGTGCATGGAACTACTATTACAGTACTGAATGCAGGACGCATGAAAGCAGCCAAAGGCGAAGGTCTGGGAGGAATGATCTTTGTAAGTTCCGGTCTTGGAGGCATGTCGGGTGCTCAGCCAAAAGCAGCAAAAATAGCAGGAGTTGTGGGTATAGTTGCCGAAGTTAATCCTGCTGCAGCAAACAAGAGATATGACCAGGGGTGGGTAGATGAAATTTATTCGGATTTAAATGCTTTAACCAAACGCGCAACTGAGGCAGCAAAAAACAAAGAAGCCCTTTCCATAGCTTATGTCGGCAACATTGTGGATTTGTGGGAACACCTATACAAAGAAAATGTTTTTGTTCACATAGGTTCCGACCAAACTTCGTTGCATAATCCTTTTGCAGGAGGTTATTATCCTGCCGGAATGAGTTTTGAGGAATCAAATATAATGATGGCAGAGCAGCCCGAATTATTTAAAGAGAAAGTTTACGAAAGCTTACGCCGTCAGGCTGCCATTATTAATAAGCATAATGAACGCGGAACTTACTTTTTCGACTACGGAAATGCTTTCCTGCTCGAAGCCTCCCGCGCGGGTGCAGACATTATGAAAGCTGACGGAACATTCCGCTATCCAAGCTATGTTCAGGATATAATGGGACCAATGTGTTTTGACTTCGGTTTTGGACCTTTCCGTTGGGTATGTACCTCGGGAAAACCCGAAGACCTGGAATTATCAGATAATATTGCAGCAGAAGTACTCGAAAATTTGGCAAATAATTCTCCTGACGAAATAAGCCAGCAAATGCGCGATAATATTCACTGGATCCGCGAAGCACAAAAGAACAAACTTGTTGTTGGTTCGCAGGCCCGCATCTTGTATGCCGATTCCGAAGGAAGGATAAAAATAGCCGAAGCATTTAATAAAGCAATAAAAGAAGGAAAAATTTCTGCTCCCATAGTGCTTGGTCGCGACCACCACGATGTATCAGGCACCGACAGTCCTTTCCGCGAGACTTCAAATATTTATGACGGTTCAAGCTTTACAGCTGATATGGCTGTTCAAAATTTTGCAGGAGACGGATTCAGGGGCGCTACATGGATATCGTTGCATAATGGCGGTGGCGTTGGATGGGGCGAAGTAATTAACGGTGGATTTGGCATGGTGCTGGATGGCAGCGCCGAAGCAGATTACAGGCTTAAAAACATGCTTTTCTGGGATGTGAACAACGGTATTGCCAGACGTAACTGGGCGCGCAATCCAAATGCAGTTTTTGCAATAAAACGTGCAATGAGCATTAATCCAAATCTAAATGTTACTTTGCCTAATCTGGTTGATGATAGTTTAATTGATTCGCTCGACTTGTAATATATTTTCAAATAAAAATCCAAACTATTTTCAAATATTGAATCGCTCTTGCCTTGTTGCTGCCGCAGTGCTTGAATAATTAATATTCTATTTATACGTAGACTTTATGTAAATAGTATTATGCAAAAATGAATTATTTATTGCATTTCGCAAAATAATTTCATATATTTGGAATTATTTATTATTCTATGTTATTTTCAATTGATTATATTTTTACTGTATTACCGGTTATTATATCTCTTCTGGCAGCAATTCTTTTATTTTTTAGATATAAAAAGTATAAACAAACACATCATATTTTTTTGTGTTTGTTTTTTGTTTTGCTTTGCTTCAGTTATTTATCCTCATTTTTTATAAGTTTAAAAAAATTAAGCCTGACTACAAGTGTTTTCCCGCTGCGCCAGTCAGTAAATCTTTTATTAATCCCTTTTTATTCATTCTGTGGTTATTCTTTGTTTTTAGGAGTTGATATTCCCCGTAAAAAAGTAATTACTCACGCGTTGCCTGCCATTTTTGTTTTTATAGGCTTTATTCCTTTTTGGTTTTTATCGGATAATATTCAAGAGAGTTATTTTTTAAGCGACCTTAAAAATACTTTTGACAATTCTATTCTATACAATACTGATATTTTAAGAAAAATCTCTATTAATGTACTTTTTAATTCACAATTGATTTTTTATCATATATATATAATTCCTAAATTTAGAAAGTTTGATGCAAAAAGTCCCGTTACATTACACAGGCATCCCGGGACAGGAGTTGTTTCTGTTATTTTATTATTTACAACATTTTTATTGGTATTAATAAATTACGCTTTGATACTTGGCGTTTATTCAAATATTAATTCAAGATTGTTTTTTAATATAATGTCGGTTATTATTCTTTCAGCTTTGTTTATTTCTATTTATCAAAAAAAGCAAAGCATTGCCAAACAAGAAATAGCGGACACTGATGATTATATGTTTGACACTGAATATTAAAATCCTTCTAAATTAATTGGATATAAGTTTATCTTCTACTTCGCTCATTGCCTTCAAAGCTATAGTGGCAAATTCCTCAAGTGTAAGTCCAATCTTTTCGCATTCCATAATATTTTCGCGTTTTACCGAAGCGGCAAAATGAATTTCCTTCATGCGCTTAATAATTGACTTGGTCTTAACACTGCTTATTTTTTTATCAGGATAAACCAGAGCCGTAGCCATTATTAGTCCTGTAATGGTTTCGCCGGCTGCAAGTGCGTGTTGAAAGCGTGTACTCCTTGGTTTTGCAGCTGAAATTTCATTGTGCATACTGATAGCGTCAATAGCCTCTTCAGGTAATCCCACTTCTTTCAATATTGGGATGCTTAGTTGACCGTGAGTCGTTGCATCGGCATTGGATATTTCAATGTCAATATCATGCAAAAGACCGGCAATGCCCCATAAATGTTCATCTTCGCCAAAATGTTTTGCAAGCGCTTTCATAACTGCTTCTGCCGCAAAACAATGCGATTTGGTTTTTGGATTTTTTATGTGTAAATCTATAAGTTCTATTGCTTTGTCTCGTATCATACTTTTTTCGCAAAGATATCATTATTAGTATATTAAACAGAAATATTATGTCAAAAAAATATGATTTATTTATAACAACACGGGTCTGTACAAATAATTTTAGAAAACGTTTTGTCAATTAAAAAAAAAGCACTACTTTTGCAACCCAAAATTCACGGAAATGGCAAAGAAAAATAAAGAAGCGCGCATTCAGGTAATTCTGGAATGCACCGAGCACAAAAACAGCGGCATGCCCGGCACCTCGCGCTACGTTACCGTTAAAAACAAAAAAAATACTCCTGAACGTATGGAGTTGAAAAAATACAATCCAATTCTGAAAAAAGTTACTATTCATAAAGAAATTAAATAAGCTGAGTCATGGCAAAGAAAGTTGTAGCAACACTTAGAACCGGTCAGGTACGTGGATATACCAAGGTTATTAAAATGGTGAAATCCGAAAAAACCAATGCATATTGCTTCAAGGAAAGAATTATGCCTGCTGACGAAGCACAAAGTTTTTTCAAGAAGTAAAAAATATTTTTTTACAAATAAATAACTTCGGGATGCAACTGTATTCCGAAGTTATTTTTTATGCTCATTTGTATTTTTTCAGCCAGCGCTTTTATTTCTTGCCCTGAAGCACCGCCAAAATTAATTAAAACCAAAGGCTGCTTGTGATGCACGCCTGCCAATCCTTCTGTAAACCCTTTCCATCCGCTTTTGTCTATTAGCCAAGCTGCAGGAATTTTATACCTTTCATCCTTTTCGGCATAAAAAGGCATTTCAGGATATTTATTTATGAGCTCTACAAATTTGTTTTTATCTACCACAGGGTTCTGAAAAAAGCTACCTGCGTTACCCAAGACTTTGTAATCAGGTAATTTGTCATTTCTTATTGACATTACAGCCTGGCGTACTATTAATGGATTTTTCCCATCTAAATTATGCTTTTCTAAATAGTCATTTAAAGCCTTGTATGATGTGTTTGTTGTAGGTATGATACTAAGTCTGTAATCAGCTGAAACAACAATCCATGACGGATTAGACTTGAATATGCTGTTTCTGTAACCGAATTGGCACTCATTATTTTTTAAATCAAAAAATCTTTTTTCTTCGTAATCAAAAACATGCACTGTCTGAATAAATTGTGAGGCTTCGGCACCATAAGCTCCAATATTTTGAACCGGAGAACTTCCAACAGTTCCGGGTATAAGAGAGAGATTTTCAAGACCAAAATAGCCTTTTTGCAAAGTCTGTTCAACAAATTCATCCCACACGCATCCGGCTTCTGCTCGAATTATAACTTCGTTGTCGTTTTTACTGACAACACCCCATCCTTTCATGGAAAAGTGAATGAGTGTCCCCTGAAAATCTTTTGTAAACAACAAATTACTTCCCTGCCCTATGCAAAAAAAAGGTTTCGGAAAATCATTACCATGCAAATCCGGCAAGTCTTTTTCGCTCTCGATTTCAACAAAACAAGCCGCATTGCAACCGATTCCAAAAGTATTGTGTTTCTCAATATTAATATTACGGCTGATTTTCATAAACGGGTTACATTGAAAACAAAATATTTCATTGTCCTTTGTCTTACCAAGAACAAACATAAATAATATAAACCCGTCAAGCCAAAAGCAATTCCTGCCGAAGCCAATTCATTTAGTTTTAATGCTAATCCGATGAACAAACCACCTACAAGCAAAATAAGGGGCACAATATAACCAAGAAAAACCGCAACAATGCCTTGTTTTTCGCTTATTGACAAATTGACTTTATCACCAACTAAATATTTTTCCGAATCAGGTACTTCTATTTCGAACAACTTTTCCTTCATTTCAGACGGGTTGCATAAATTCTTAACCTTGCAGGAAGCACAAGCCGATTTGGTAACAATACGTACCATAAGCTTGTTCCCTGTAATATTTTCTACAACACCATCATGCTCTATTTCGTTCATCTTTTTATTTTCAAATAATACATTTATCTATTCGGAAAGAGCTGACATCTACTTGCCCGCCATACGTCTGGCTTTTAACGTATTCATAAGCAAAGCGGCTATGGTTGTTAAGCCTACTCCACCAGGCACAGGGGTAATCCATGATGCCTTTTTGGACACTTCAGGAAAATCAACATCTCCTGTTAAACGAAAGCCGCTTTGTTTTGAAGAATCAGCTATTCTATGCATACCTACGTCAATTACAACAGCTCCCGGTTTCACCATGTCTGCAGTAACAAAATTAGGCCTTCCAATGGCAACAATTAATATGTCTGCTGATGCAGCTATTTCTTTTAAGTTTTGAGTTTTGCTATGGCAAATCGTTACGGTAGCATTACCCGGATTGGTGGTTCTTGACATCAAAATAGACATCGGTGTACCTACTATATTGCTGCGCCCAATAACAACGCAATGTTTGCCGACTGTATCTATTTGACTTCTGCGCAGCATTTCCATAATTCCAAACGGGGTTGCCGAAATAAATGTGTCTTCGCCAAGCACCATTTTGCCAATGTTTTCGGGATGAAAACCATCAACATCCTTATTGGGATTTATGGCAGCAATAACCTTTTTTTCGTCAAGGTGTTTTGGAAGCGGCAGCTGAACAATAAATCCGTCAACTTCAGGATCATTATTCAAAAAATCTACAGTATCCATCAGCTCTTTTTGCGTAGTATTCTCGCTCATCCTATAGATAGTAGATGTAATACCGACCAGAGTGCAATTCTTTTCCTTACTTGCAACATAAGTTTGACTGGCGGGATCATCGCCTACCAAAACAGCAGCCAGATGAGGAGGACGTTCTCCGCGATCTATCATGGCTGCAACTTCTTTTTTTATTTCCTCTTTTATTTGTTCGCTAATAAGCTTTCCGTCAATTAGTTTCATAATATTTGTTTTTGTTTGGTTTTAAACTAAGTCAATTTTGAGTAACGAATATAATTAAACAAAATGGTAAACAAAAATTAATAATTGGTTAAAAATACAACTCAAAAACTTAACGTCTTCTCATTTGCTTCATTGCATTGCGCATGCCACCTGTGGTAACCATTTTCATCATTTTACGAGTGTCTTCAAATTGCTTAATCAGTTTATTCACTTCGGCAACACTTGTACCTGATCCGGTTGCTATTCTGAGTCTGCGGGAACCATTCAGCACAGCAGGATTTGTTCTTTCCTCAGGTGTCATCGAATAAATAATGGCCTCAATGCTTTTAAACGCATTGTCATCTATATCAACATCCTTAATAGCCTTACCCATACCAGGTATCATGCCGATAAGGTCTTTCATGTTACCCATCTTTTTCACCTGATGAATTTGCTTTAAAAAGTCATCAAAGGTAAACTGGTCTTTGGCAAGTTTTTTCTGTAGTTTTCGTGCTTCTTCCTCGTCAAACTGCTCCTGTGCTTTTTCCACAAGCGAAACTATGTCACCCATTCCCAATATTCTGTCTGCCATTCGCTGCGGATAAAAAACATCTATGGCATCCATTTTTTCGCCTATACCGACAAATTTAATCGGCTTATTAACAACAGCTTTAATAGAAATGGCCGCACCACCGCGAGTATCGCCATCAAGTTTTGTGAGAATAACTCCGTCAAAATTCAATACATCGTTAAAAGCCTTTGCTGTGTTCACTGCATCCTGTCCTGTCATTGCATCAACCACAAAAAGCGTTTCGGAAGGATTGATGGCCTTATGTATATTACTGATTTCGCGCATCATTTCTTCGTCAACGGCTAAACGTCCCGCCGTATCAATGATAACAGTATTAATTCCATATTGTTTGGCATGTGCTACAGCATTACGTGCAATTTTAACAGGGTCTTTCACTCCTTCTTCGGAATAAACCTGAACGCCAATCTGCTCGCCCAAAACTTTAATCTGATCTATTGCGGCAGGACGATAAACATCACAGGCAACCAATAATACCTGACGTCCTTTCTTACTTTTTAAATATGCTGCGAGTTTGGCAGAAAAAGTAGTTTTTCCTGACCCCTGCAAACCCGACATCAAAATAATTGAAGGATTGGGTTTGAGATTAATTTCGGCCTTATCTCCGCCCATTAAGGCAACAAGCTCGTCATGTACAATCTTCACCATCATCTGCCCGGGCGAAACTGCCGTTAAAACATTTTGCCCCAAAGCTTTTTCTTTTACTGAGTCGGTAAATTGCTTGGCAGTTGCATAATTTACGTCGGCATCAAGTAATGATTTTCGTATTTCCTTAACTGTTTCGGCAACATTGATTTCAGTAATTCTGCCTTGTCCTTTCAGCATCTTGAAAGCACGTTCCAATCTGTCGCTCAAACCTTCAAACATAAGTATTCAATTTTTTGCAAAAATAGTTAATTATTTTCTTTTTTTCAATTCGTGTTTCTGCTTAAACTTACATTTAAACAATAAGCGGTAATCGGAATTTTAAAAGCAAAGAATATAAGTGTTGTTATGAAACACTAACACATGAAATAACAAATATTTTAATAACCGGAAAAGTCTATTTCTCTGCTCTTTTGCGCATGGTGTGGTCCAGGATTATTTTTCTCAGGCGCAATGCGGTGGGTGTTATTTCTAAATATTCATCATCGGCAAGATATTCCATGGCTTCTTCAAGCGAGAATTGACGTGCAGGCGATAAAACTATTTTCTCGTCACTTCCCGATGCTCTCATGTTGCTTAGTTTTTTAGTTATCACAACATTAATTACAAGGTCATCCTGACGAATATGCTCACCAATAACCTGTCCTGCATAAACATTTTCGAAAGGTTCAACAAAAAAAGTACCTCTATCCTGCAGGCGATTGAGCGAATAAGCAATGGCTTGTCCGGTTTCCAAAGCAACAAGGGCTCCATTTCGCATAATAGGAAATTCGCCTTTCCATGGCTCAAAGCCTTTGAAGCGATGAGAAATAACGGCTTCTCCTTCGGTTGCCGTAAGCACTACATTTCTTAAACCAAACAACCCTCGGGCAGGAATCGAAAATTCCAGTCTTGTTCTGTCACCCCTGTTTTCGATATCGGCAATTTCTCCTTTGCGCTGTGTAACAATATCAATAACTTTTCCGCTGAAATCGGATTTTACGTTTACTGTAAGCCATTCAACCGGCTCATGTTTTTGTTTATTAATTTCTTTAAGAATAACTTTTGGCTGGCCAACTTGCAGTTCATACCCTTCGCGGCGCATTGTTTCAATAAGAACACTTAAATGAAGAATTCCTCGTCCAAATACAAGCCATGAATCAGCCGAAGATGTATCTTCAACACGCAAGGCCAGGTTTTTTTCGGTTTCCTTATACAATCTGTCGCGTATGTGACGAGATGTTACAAACTTGCCTTCTTTACCGTAAAAAGGAGAATTATTAATTGTAAACAACATTGAGATTGTAGGTTCGTCCACATGTATCGGAGGCAGTGGCTCAGGATTTTCAGCATCGGCAATTGTATCGCCTATTTCAAATTCCTGAGGGCCGAAGACTGCAATCACATCACCGGCAAATACTTCTGATTTTATGCGTTCCTTGCCCAGCCCTTCAAAAACATATAGTTCTTTTATTTTAGATTTAACAATGCTGCCGTCTTTTTTGCAAATAGATATATCATCGTTATATTTCAACGAACCGCGTGAAATACGACCAACAGCAATACGGCCGGTATATGTTGAATAGTCGATTGACGTAATCATCATCTGCAGATTGCCCTCTTGTATTTTAGGAGCAGGAATGCGTTCAATTATTAAATCAAGCAAGTAACTTACATCTTCGGTTTCTTCTTTCCAATCCGGACCCATCCATCCTTTTTTGGCAGAACCGTAAACTGTGGGAAAATCAAGTTGCTCACTGTTTGCTCCCATGGAAAACATTAAATCGAAAACGGCTTCCATTGCCAATTCAGGGTTGCAATTAGGCTTGTCAACTTTGTTAATAACAACAATAGGTTTAAGATTTAGTTGCAAGGCCTTTTCAAGAACAAAACGCGTTTGCGGCATAGGACCCTCAAAAGCATCAACAACCAGTAAAACTCCATCGGCCATATTAAGCACACGTTCCACTTCGCCCCCAAAATCAGCGTGTCCGGGTGTGTCAATGATATTTATTTTATAGCCTTTATATCTTACCGAAACATTTTTTGCCAAAATAGTAATGCCTCTTTCGCGTTCAAGATCGTTATTATCAAGTATCAATTCTTTAATTTCCTGATTTTCTCTGAAAAGTTTGACCTGATGTAGCAAGCGATCTACCAAAGTGGTTTTGCCATGATCAACATGGGCTATAATGGCAATGTTTCTAATCTTCAAAGTGTCCTGCATCCGTTTTTTTAATAAGGGCGCAAAGGTACAATTAATTTATAAAAATAATCTATTAAAAATTAATGGCATTTACTTCCAATGTTACGCAAATCGGACCCCGACGCAGCCTGATAAATTTCTAAATCAAAATATCGCGTAGCAGCAAAAATATGATCGAAAATATCTGCAACGTCAATTTCATATTTTTCCCATTCCTTTCTAACTGCAAACGCATATATTTCTATCGGAATACCATTGTCGGTTGGTGGCAACTGGCGTACCATCACAATTTCGTTATGATTTATAGAGGAAATGCTCTTTAAATACTCCAGCAAATAAGCACGATATATCCCAATATTAGTCTGACGTCGGTAATTTACGGCCAAATCGGATGATTTTGATCTCATCTTTTCATTATACTCATTCAATTCGGCCTGCTTTGTGTCAATATAGTTGCGAATAAGTTCTATCTGACTATATTTTTTCAACTCTTCATCCGAGACAAAATGAACGCTGTTTACATGAATATTAACAGATCTCTTTATTCTGCGTCCGGGGCTTTCCTGCATTCCACGCCAGTTTTGAAACGAATCTGTTATCATTCCATAAGTGGGAACATAAGTGAAAGTATTGTCGAAATTTTTAACCTTAACACTGGATAATGTAATTTCTACCACTGTTCCGTCAGCTTTATACTTGTCAACTGTTATCCAGTCGCCAAGCATAATCATGTCGTTAGACGAAAGCTGGACTGAGGCAACAAATCCTAGGATTGTATCTTTAAAAACCAGTAATAATACAGCCGACAATGCACCTAAACCGCCTAAAAGATATCCCGGCGTTTCGCTCAACAGTATTGATAAAATCAAAATAGATGCAATAAATGCTCCAATAATTTTAACAACCTGCAAATATCCTTTTACCGGTTTGTATCTTGATTTGTCGGTACTCAAATATATCGAATAAAACCTATCCAGCAATGCATAGCCGGATGTGAGCAAATAAAAAATTATTATTATTTCCGATAATTTCCTAACGGTTATTATCCATCCCGAAAAATGAGGTATGGCAAAGGGTATTAGCTGATATACAAGTATCATGGGTATTATCAGACTGACCCTTCTTAAAAACTTTTTATCTATAAAAATTTCATCATATATTCCCGGTGTTCGCTTGACTATGGAACGAATTATCCTATAAATTATAATCCTACCGATATAATAGAATATGGTTGCCAAAATGGCAAGGACCAGCAGTAAAACCATAGTAGTTAATACGTCTATGGGTAACC
>CAZJYL010000063.1:0-11106 GCA_964550265.1 uncultured Bacteroidaceae bacterium | reverse complement strand
CTATTTAATTTATGGTTTTTGCTTTTGCAAAAATTAAATTTTTGACATATCAATGTCAAACTGAATGGGATTATTGCTGCCGCAATGCAGCATGCACTGATCGCAAACGCTAAGTTCGCCTTTTAACCTGCGTGATACCATTTCGGCTGTTTGATGATATAAAGATTCTATGGATATTTTTCTGACTACTTCTTCGGCAAAAGCGTACATTAATAGCATTCTTGCATTTCGTTCACATATTCCTCTTTGTTTCAGATAGAACATGGCGTTTTCGTCAAGCTGCCCAACTGTGGCACCATGCGAGCATTTTACATCATCGGCATAAATTTCAAGAAATGGTTTTGTTGAAATTTGAGCTGAATCGGTTAGCAGAATATTTCTGTTGGTTTGAAAGGCATTGGTTTTTTGTGCTCCGGGCTGAACTATTATGTGACCATTAAAAGCAACGCTGGCTTCATCATCCAGAATACCTTTAAATAATTCATGCGATGTGCAATTTGGAGCGTTATGTCTTACAAGAACCTGATTATCTACATGTTGTTTGCGGTCAACCAGATAAAGCCCCATTATTTCTGCTTCAGCACCTTCGCCGTTAAGATTCACAACAGATTCGTTTCGTATTGTTCCGCCGTTGAAAGTGATGGTGTTTGTTGAAAGTCTGGCATTACTTTGCAGACTGAAGAACGAAGTATTTGTCATTACAGCACTGTCATCCTTATTTTGCAATTTGTAATGATCAAGAGTGGCTCCTTCCGAAAGATGAAATTCGCTTACAACATTCAAAAAACTATTTTTGTCTTTGATGCTATCGTCGCATTGTAAATATTGTAATTTACTGTTTTTACCCAGTACTATTAAGTTACGAATTTGCAAAAACGGATTAGTGTCGGTATTGATAATGTTTACAAGTTGAACCGGTTTATCTACAACAATATTGTCGGGGACATAAATAAAGAATCCGGCAGTAGCAAGTGCCGAATTAAGGCTGACAAGCCCGTTTAAAGTGTTTTCTGTTATTTTGTTTAAGTAATTGCTAACGAGTTCCGGAAATTCATACCAGGCTTGCCTGAGGCTGCCGGCAATAACTCCATTTTCCATCACGGTAAGTGGCGCAGTATTATACACGTATGCACCATTGAGCAATGTGAATAATGCTGTTTCGAAATGCTGTATATTACATTGAAACACTTTGTTTATGTCAATGTCTGAGATAGGGTCGGTATTTTCAATGTATGTATATGAATTGTTCAAATAACCACTTAAATCGGTGCTGCGCCATTTTTCCATTTTTTTATTAGGAAAACCGGCGGACATAAATGTATGAAAAGCATTGTCGCGTCCATCCCATAACCCATCAGAACTGCTGATTTTGTTTGCAGCATTTATTAAAGATTCCGCAACCGGATATTTTTGAAGTTCAGTCATGTCTTTACGATTTATGCAAATTCTTTTTTAATCCAATCGTATCCTTTTTCTTCAAGCTCAACTGCAAGATTTTTATCTCCTGATTTAACAATTCTTCCATCATAAAGAATATGAACAAAGTCAGGGACAATAAAATCCAAAAGTCTTTGGTAATGGGTAATTACAACTGTTGCGTTTTCGGGCTTTTTAAGTCTTGTTACCCCGGTTGCAACAACACGAAGCGCATCAATATCAAGGCCCGAATCTGTTTCGTCTAAAATTGACAGTTTAGGCTCCAGCATGGCCATTTGAAAAATTTCATTCCTCTTTTTTTCTCCACCCGAAAACCCTTCGTTAACACTACGTTTCATAAGGTCGGCAGTGATTTCAACTATTTTTTTCTTTTCTTCAACCATTTTTATGAAATCGCCGGCACTGATTGGATCTAATCCGTTGAATTTACGTTTTTCGTTTACGGCTGTTTTTAAAAAATTCATTATAGATACTCCCGGAATTTCAACAGGATATTGAAAGCCAATAAAAATACCTGCACGAGCCCTATCTTCAACAGACATATCAAAAACGTTTTTCCCTTCATAAATAATTTCACCGGAAGTTTCATACCCCGGACGGCCTGCTACAACATTTGCCAAAGTGCTTTTACCTGTGCCATTGGGGCCCATTATTGCATGAACTTCGCCGGGCTTTACATTTAAGTTAACGCCTTTTAAAATTTCGCGTCCGTTTATTGATACATGAAGATCTTTTATATGTAACATTGTTTCTTAATTTTTTTGTTTGAAATAGGTTGTTATTTGTCATTATTATGTTATCCCACCGAGCCTTCAAGGGATATAGCCAGCAGTTTTTGAGCTTCTACTGCAAATTCCATGGGCAATTTGTTAAGTACTTCTTTTGCGTAGCCATTTACAATTAGCTCGATTGCTGCTTCGCTGTCCAAGCCTCTTTGCTGGCAGTAAAACAACTGGTCATCGGAAATTTTAGATGTTGTGGCCTCATGTTCAACAATAGAGCTTTTATTGTTCACATCAATGTATGGCCATGTGTGCGCTCCGCACTTATCTCCCAATAACAGACTGTCGCACTGTGTAAAATTTCGCGAGTTTTCGGCTTTTTTCATCACTTTCACAAGCCCTCTGTAGCTGTTTTGGCTATAACCGGCTGAAATACCCTTTGAAATAATAGTGCTTTTTGTATTTTTCCCAAGATGAATCATTTTACTGCCTGTATCGGCTTGCTGAAAGTTATTGGTTACTGCAACGGAATAAAATTCTCCAATGCTATTATCGCCTGCAAGAATGCAGCTGGGGTATTTCCAAGTTATTGCTGAGCCTGTTTCTACCTGTGTCCAGGAAATTTTGCTGTCAGCACCCTTACACAATCCTCGTTTTGTAACAAAATTATATATTCCGCCTTTGCCCTCTTTATTGCCCGGATACCAGTTTTGAACAGTGCTATACTTAACTTCCGCCTTATCCATCGTGATAATTTCGACAACCGCAGCGTGTAGCTGATTTTCATCGCGCATTGGTGCTGTGCATCCTTCCAGATAACTCACATAGGAGCCTTCATCGGCAACAATAAGGGTGCGTTCAAACTGTCCGGTTTCTCTGGCATTTATTCTGAAATATGTTGATAGTTCAACGGGGCAGCGTACACCTTTTGGAATATACACAAAAGACCCGTCGCTAAAAACGGCAGAATTTAATGCGGAAAAATAGTTGTCAGAAACAGGCACAGCCGCTCCCAGATACTGTTTTACCAGTTCCGGATGATGTTGTACCGCTTCGCTGATTGGCATAAAAATAATTCCAAGCTCTTTTAATTTGTCCTGCATTGTTGTTTTTACCGAGACACTGTCAAAAACAGCATCTACAGCCACACCCGCAAGTACCAGTTGTTCTTCGAGAGGAATACCTAATTTATTAAAAGTATCAATCAGCTCAGGGTCAACTTCGTCCATGCTTTTCTTTTCATTCTTTTTTGGCGCTGCATAGTAGCTGATATCCTGAAAATCTATTGGAGGGATGTCAAGATGAGCCCAGTTAGGCATTTCCATTTCCTGCCACTTTTTAAAAGCTTTAAGGCGAAATTCCAACATGAATTCCGGCTCATTCTTTTTTTTGGAAATCACCTTGATAACGTCCTCGTTTAAACCTTTAGGGATGGTATCCATTTCAATTATGGTTTCAAAACCATATTTATACTCACTCCCGGTAACTTCGCTTAATGTGTCTTGGCTGTCATCTTCTTTCATAAAAGCATTTTTATATCATAAATTAACTTTCAAAAAGCGTAATTTATTACTATGTGCAAAGATACAAAATGTGTATGTTTCTATATCGAATATTTATTCGGCTTTGTTGATAATTGTCAGCTATAAAAAGATATAACTGTAACTATCATGCTTTAATGAAGCATTAAAAAATTCTTTAATGTTAAAATTAAACAACGGTTACTTTTATCGTATTTGTTTTTCCACGCATCTTAATAGGCATACTTGCTGTATGTATTACAGTGTCGCCTTCGTTTACCAAGTTATTTGATTTTAAAATTGAAATTGTATCGCAGATACTTTGATCGGTACTTTGATAATTGTCATAATAAAACCCACGAATACCCCAGGCAAGCATAAGAGTTTGCAAAAGCTTTTTATCATTGCTGAAAACATAAATATTGCTTTTTGGGCGGAATGATGACATCAGCGAAGCCGAAGCTCCTGTAGCAGTCATTACTGCAATGGCTTTTGCATTTACAAACTTAGCAATATTAGATGCCATAAAACATATTTCATGTGCAATTGAGACATTTGTATCTCTTTCAGGAACTGCCCCTCTTGTGTATGGTCTGTAATCGCGTTCTACGTCTGTTATTATCTTAAACATGGTTGCCACAGTTTCAACCGGATATTCTCCAACACTAGTTTCGCCACTGAGCATAACAGCTGATGCACCATCGGTTACGGCGTTAGCTACATCGTTAACTTCGGCTCTGTTTGGAATAGTATTTGTCATCATACTTTCCATCATTTGAGTGGCTACAATTACGGGTTTAGCGTAAGCAATGGATTTTTGAATAATATTTTTCTGCAAAATCGGAAGTTCCTGCAAAGGCATTTCTATTCCAAGATCACCACGTGCAATCATTATTGCATCAGCAACTTCAATTATTTTATCAATATTCTCAACTGCTTCCGGTTTTTCAATTTTTGCGACTACACGGGTTGACTTACCAAAATCAGCAATACGGTTTTTTAGTTCAATTACGTCTTCGGGTTTTCTTACAAATGACATTGCAATCCAATCAACATCAGCATTTAATGCAAATTCCAAATCCTGAAGATCTTTTTCTGTTAATGCCGGTAAACTAACATTGCTTCCGGGAAGATTAAAACCTTTTTTCGATTTAAGCAAGCCGCCTCTGATAACTCTTGCTTCAACTTCTTTATCGTTTAATACTCTTGTTATGTGCACTTCCATTTTGCCATCATCAAGCAAGATTTTTTCACTTGGCTTTAAGTTGGCCGATAATCTGGGATAGCGAAGCGTAAAACGTTCAGATGTTCCTTTAATTTCTTCGCTTGTGATAACCACTAACGAATTGTTTATTAATTCTGCTCCTTCTCCTTGCATTTCTCCCACCCGTAGTTTTGGCCCTTGAAGATCGGCCATTATAGCGACGGGAAAAATATTTTGGGAATTAATTTTTTTAATTTCTTCAACTACTTCTGTTGCCTTGGCGTAGTTTATATGCGAAAAATTTAAACGGCAAACATTCATGCCGGCTTTTACTAGTTTTCGCAATGTTTCTTTTGATGCACTTGCAGGACCAATTGTTGCAATTATTTTTGTGCGGTTAAGGATTGTTTCTGACATTGAAAATTTAATATGGGGGAGGAGAGTTGATAATTACCGTGCCTTTATGAATTAAAGACACGATAATTATTAATATAGAATGTTTATTTTGAAATTTTAAAATCGTCGATTTTCCATGCGCTGAAATTACCACTCGTATTTCCTGAACTGCGATAATGGAATGCTATATAAATGGTTTGACCGGAATAAGAAGACAAGCTGATATTACCGCTGGGGGTATATGTTTCACTTGCCGCAGGCGACCACGTAGCAGAAAGGCTTGTCCAGTTTGCAAGATTCGGATTTCCGCTTCCGGTATAGTTTGTTGAAATCAGAACTTCTATAGGTGAAGCCATACCGGCATCAGTATATTTTGTCCATGATTTAAAAGTAAGAACAGGGTTGGCAACTCCGCTCAGATTAATTGCAGGTGTGATTAAATAATCATCGCACGCAGCATCACTGCCACTTGCGGTTACCGCCATATCTTTATAACCTGAATTATAATACCAGTCTTTGCTTCCGGAAACGCTGTAAATAGTCCATCCTGAATTTATTATTGGGTCAATATTAAAAGCCTCGAAAATAACAGTATTTGCATTAGGGTCATACCAGTTTATTATATCGTTTAAGTCTCTTATATAAAGTTGGTACGTGCCATTGAATATGCTTAATATCCCACGGATACTGCCACTGCCGTCAGGAATTTTATCTGCCGCAAAACTTGCATAATTACTGGTGCGAAGCAGTATTGTGTTTCCATTCATGTCTTCAATAGTGCGATTTGTTGTAGCTGTTGATTCAGAAAAACTTAGTCCGGGCTCGGTAAAATGAACATCGTCAAGTTGAATTAATGTACTTAAGTTATTCATGGATAACGAAGGGATGGTTACAACAGTTGGAGAAGGTGCAGCTCCTGGAAGACTGTCGCGAAACAGATGATTGTCAATCAGAATATCAGGAATTCTGCCAATTGCACCATTAAAAACATATCCTAATTGAACAAGTCCGCCATAGTCACCAAGGAATAGACCCTGACAGTTAACAAATACGCGTTGACCTACTTTGAATGATGTGTACATATCATATCTGTCAAGTTTTAATTCAATACCGCCGCTGGCATCCTGAATAATAATGGTTTTATAGAAATTACCACTTTCATCATTTGCAACAACTATTCCTTCAATAACTATCGGTGTGTCTATGCTGTCTAATGTGCCTGAATAACCTGCTTTTAAATCAGCTATTGTAGTATTGCTGGTTCCGTTGTAGTGTGGAATTAACACATCCGGTTTGTCAAAGTCTTCATTCACACAAGATGAGAAGACAACAGCAATGATTGCTGTAACAAAAAATAATTTTTTCATATATTTTTTCATTTTTTTCGTTAAAGATTAAAAATTGTAAGAAATCATTGCCAAGAAGTTTCTTCCGTATGCATAATAGTATTTTGGAGGAAATTTTTCAACGTTTTGTGTGGCAAAATCAAAACGTGATTGCTCAAAGCCTCCAGTGATAAGCTTTCTATTATTTAAAATGTTGCTTACCATAACATTTAAAGCCAGTGTTTTTCCTTTAATACGCCATGATTTTCCAATGGACGCATCAAGAGTGTAGCCCGAAGGTAATTTCTCCTGACTTGTTATTAAATCAATTTTCGGGTCTCCGGGTCCAAGATTTGCAATAGCCATTTGTGTACGGCGCTCGGGATTAAAATCGAGATAAATCTTGTCAAAATAGTTGAAGTTTAAATTCACAAACCAGAATTTAGGGTGATTATATCTAAGTCCTATTGTAGAGGCAATTTGAGGAGTTCCGGGAACATAAAAGTATTTACAGTATATCAATTCGGTTGTGTCCGGTCTTGAAAGGTTGTCAAATGATATATGGGCAGTTGGTCGCGAAATATATCTGTAATTTCCTATATTACCTGCGGCTTGCACGCTTATGGTTTTACTGGCCTTTATATCTATTCCGGCTTCAACACCTTGATAAACACGATTTACCCCTGTAAGATTCATGTAAACGTAGGTTCTATATTCATCATGATAAAAGCTCAACAAATCTGTTTCATTGAATGTATTAGTTTGAAATGCCGTAATTCGCCCGGACACAAACTCTCCTTTATTTATGTATGATATATCACCGGAAAACACAATACTGCTTTGTAAATTTGGTGTAAATCTATTACTGATATTTGGCGAAAGAAACGAATTTACTGTAGTTGGTGCATTGCTTAATAAAGCCGTATTAATAGTGAAATAATGTTTCCCTGAGTATTTATAGGTTACCCCTGCTTTTATGCCACCATCAATAAATGTTTTGATATCCGATTTACCTAATGAATTATTTGGGTAACGACCATTGCGATATAAGCCGTCACGATAAATTTGTGTTCCTCCGGCGTAACCTGCAACATAAAAATCGGTTTTAGGATAATAAAAACGGCTCATTCCCCATATTTTTGCAGTATTAGTGTGTAATTTATAACTGTATCCAAATTCGTCTCCTTCTAAAACAATGCGATTGGGATTATTAATGTCGTTTTGCAGCATGCTAGTATCGCTCGGAAAATCACGTTCGGCAAATTGGTCTATATCTTTCCAATAAATACCTCCAAGAAGGTCAACAAGTTTTTTGAAATAACGGGTTGTTTGAGAATTAACTTCTAATCCGCCACTTAAATGAATATTATCTGAAAGATTATGGAAAATATAAGAATTAATTGCACCACGTGTTTCGTCTTTTCTGGCCTCTTCAACTATGTAGTTAGCCTGAGCCCCAACTAAATTTGCGCTGTAATTAATCTGATATAATTCATCCCAGTTTATTTGACGGGCTTCAATATTATTAGCCCAATAATTTGTTACCAGAGAACTGATATATGAAACTGTTTGATAGCTTGGAAGATAGCGATAGTAGTCTGGTCTCGGATCAGGTGCTTCATACCAGTTTAATCTTGTTGTACCAAAACGCCCTTTGGAAAATCCTGCCGAAGTATAAAGCTTTGTTTTATCATCAATTTTAAATGTATGATTAATAATTGCATAAGGTTGATGCACTTTTCTCACTCGAGCATTTCGAACTTCGCCATTTTGAAGTCCCCAGTTGGGATTATAATAAATATCGCCTGCCAGATTATAAGCTTCCTGAGTTGATGCAGCTTGCATAGCTCTGCGGAAAGGAGAACCAAAAACCGTTAATCCAATCATGTGCCTTTCATTGATTTTACGTTCTGCTGATGCAAAATATGCCCATGCATCGTACCATGTCCCGGGAACATATCCGTCAAGTGCCCATCTGTGTGAACCTGAAAATGCAAATGCCCAACCATTGTTTTGCATTCCTGTTGCATAGGTGTACATTAAGCGGTTGTTGTATGAACGGTTGGCCGCAGCATAACTGATTTGATTTTGCTTGCGAACCTGAGATGCCGTGGCTTGTATGTTGGATGTGCCGCCTATGCCTCCAAATGAAAATGGGGCAGGGACTAATCCTTCGTAAGATTCATTGTAGCGCATTACACGATTTAGTCCTCCATAATCGGAATATGACTGAAACCCTGTTTCAACATCGTTCATCGGGAAACCATTAAGATAAGTTTTACCTGCGCCTGATTCGTAGCCACGACTGCGAAAACGCATGGCTCCCCAGCTAAAAGAAGCAAAATTACCAAAAACATCATTGCCGGAATGCAGCAAGCTATTAATACTTTGACTGTTATTAGATTGGCTCAAATCACCATCATCTAATTGAATTTCGGAAATACCGGAGTTCTCGTTTTGTGTTCTGCGATCTAACTTTATATTTAACACTTTGCCCGAATCGGTAATACTAATTACTTCATTATATGTTTGAAACAAATCGGCTTCAACAGTAAAAGCATAAGTACCATAAGGTATTGAAATGGAAAAATTACCAACAGCATCAGTTTTTGTTTGCTGATTGTTAATTTTAACAATTGCTCCTGAAACCCCCTCTAACGTGATTTTATCTTTTACCGAACCATCCAAAGTGCCTTCTTGTGCCATGATTAATGTTGGCAACAATAATAGCATAAAGTAAAACAATACTTTCATAAAAAAAAGTTTAGATGCAAATTTAATCAATAATTCTTTGCAGGTTAAAATAATTATATGATATTAATCTTACATTATTACTATGCTTATTCATCGTAATATTTAGTGTTAAAAATCAAAAAAACGCTATCGATTAATAAGTATGGACACTGTTTTGCGAAACAGGCAAATATTGTATCCCAAGCCAGGTAATCATTAAAAACAGGAACGAAAAAATAAGAATCCATGAAACTAATTTTTCGTTTTTCGGGTTTTTGATTCGAATATGTATGTATAATAGATAGGTAAGCCATGTGATAAAAGCCCATGTTTCTTTTGGGTCCCATGTCCAGTAGTGCCCCCAGGCAACTTTAGCCCAAATTGCTCCAAAAATCATACCCACCGTAAGAAAAGAAAATCCAAAATACACGGTATTATCAGTGTATTCCATACTAAATTTTATTTCCCTGTGCCACAACGGCATTAAAAGCCGTATAGCTGCTATTAATGCCGACATCCCAAGTAATGCATAACCTATAATGTAAACAACAACATGTGGAACGAACCAAACACTTTGTAGTGCAGGCATTAGGGTTTGATCCAGAGCTGCAGGATTTGCAAGGTCTATGATTAAAAATACGCTTGCGGTAATATTGGAATATATAAAAAGCCAAATATATTTCCATCTGAACCAAAGAACCACCCCAAGAAAAGACAGAAAAAACCCGTACCATAATCTGGTTTCACCCAGTGTGCGAAGTGGCGGGCGATGTAACTCTATCCAAAGGTTGATTATGTAGTAAGATAAAGCTAAAACTGCCAGTGAAGAAACTAGAACTGCATAATTTTTTGTTCGCTTAAAAAGAATGAGAACAATAGATAATAAAAGCAAACCTACCGATATAATTCCTATTGTTTGAAAGCCGATGTCAATCATTATTTTTCTTTTTTGTCCCGACACCATTTATGAAAATAAAAACAGCGCCGCCTAATAAAAATGCAAAGCCCATGTATATTATTGGTAACCATGGATCCCTAACTAATTCAAATACACTGGTTGTGCTCCATTTACCCATTTTTTCATCAAACCCGAATTGATATATTTTCCAGCCATCAATCGTAAAAGGATTATTTACGGTAACAGAGCCGCTTTTTTCAATACCTGATTTGGTAAACACCACTATGTCGGACTGATACAGCTTTGCCTTTGGGGGCTTCATTATTAGTTCCAGATCGTTGTCAATGGTTAAGGAAAATGGCTGTTGAAGCGAAGAAGCAGAACTTATCCAGCCTCTTCTAACTGGCTTTTCATCCTTTTTTATACAAATTTCTGCAGCATAAACAGCACCCGGTATTGGCGCTTCGCGAAAAGTATCAGCCATAAACCACGCATTATGCAAAATTTGTTTTACTTCAAAATCATAAACATCCCATTTAAAAACAGTATCGGGCTTAATTAAATTAAAAGAAGGGTTTTTTAATAGTTTTTGTTTTGACTCACTCCAAATTCCGATTTGAGGCGAATAATAATCAACTTTAAAATCTTCGAGATAAATTGCTATTGGCAATTCATGAAATTTACCGGAATTGTCTGCCCCAATCCACTCAACATTATTTTTTTCAACATGCATTGTATATCGTTCAATATCGCCTGAGCCAAATGCAGCACCCGCAAGCAAAATCCATAGCCCAAGATGATTTAGCATAAATCCGATATTGCTTAATTTAAAAGAAAACCTGCGAATAACAGGTAAGCCTAGTTTTGTAAA
>CAZJYL010000062.1:0-11110 GCA_964550265.1 uncultured Bacteroidaceae bacterium | reverse complement strand
CTTTTCTTTAATTTAGCTTCTTGAATTTTGTTGCATTTGATAGTTGAATCTGCCTTTTCAATAATTAACATATTCAATATTATCCCACTCAAATAATTGTAGTACTTTTGCAGGCTCAAATTCCAAACAAAGCTTAAATAGCTGAAAAACTTAATTATAATAGACATTAAAAATGAATAGTATTTCGAAATTGAGAAATATTGGTATTGCCGCGCATATTGATGCCGGTAAAACTACTGTTAGTGAGAGAATCCTTTACTTCACAGGGGTAAATCGCAAAGTGGGCGAGACACATGATGGTGCAGCAACCATGGATTTCATGAAACAAGAGCAAGAACGTGGAATTACCATAGCATCGGCTGCCATTACTACTTTTTGGAAAGAACACCAGATTAATTTAATAGATACTCCGGGACACGTTGATTTTACTATTGAAGTTGAAAGGTCTCTGCGTGTTATAGATGGCATGATAGCTATTTTTTGTGCAGTAGGCGGAGTGGAACCTCAAAGCGAAACCGTGTGGAATCAGGCGGACAGGTACCGTGTGCCACGCATTGCATTTATTAATAAAATGGACCGTACCGGTGCCGATTTTCATGCTGTTGTGGAACAAATGAACAAATACCTTGATGCATCAGCATTGCCATTTCAGATTCCAATGGGTGCCGAAGATGATTTTGCAGGGATGATTGATTTAATTCATCAGAAAGCATACTTTTTTGAGAACGACAGAAGGATAGAAAGAGATATTCCCGATGAGTTCTTACAGGATGCTGTTGTCGGTCGTCAGCGAATAGTAGAGGTGCTTGCCGATTACGACGAAAACATTGGAGATTTGTTTTTAAACGACCAGGACGTACCAAGTGATTTGTTAATGAAAGCTGCACGCGAAGCCACAATAAAACTTCTTGTTACTCCTGTATTTTGCGGAGCGGCATACAAAAACAAGGGAATTCAGCTTTTACTCGATGCCGTAATTGATTTTCTGCCTTCGCCGGTAGATGTTGGCGCGGTTATAGGAACGGATTTGGATAATGAAGAAAAAACTTTATCAAGAGGTCCTTCGGCAAAAGAGCCATTTTCAGCCTTGGCTTTCAAATTAATCAATGACCCTTATGTTGGGCAGCAAACTTTTTTACGAATTTTTTCGGGAACTCTTACCAGCGGCATGGCTTTTTTTAATTCTACTAAGGGTAAATCGGAACGAGCAGGCCGAATTTTGCGTATTCATGCAAAAGACCGCGTTGAGGTTAGCGAAGCAGGTCCGGGTGAAATAGTTGCACTGGTTGGTCTTAAACTTACCCGCACAGGAGATACATTATGCGATCAAAACAATAAAATTCTTCTTGAATCCATTCATGTGCCACCTGCTGTTATAGACATGAAACTTAGCCCTGCCGTAAGAAAAGACCGCGACAAATTAAGCGAGGTGCTTGCCCGTTTGTGTAACGAGGACCCATCTTTCAGAGCTCATTTTGATTCGGAAACCGAAGAAACTATTATTTCGGGCATGGGCGAACTGCACCTTGAAATAATAATAGACAGATTAAAAGAAGAATTTAAGATTGATGTTGAGGTAGGCGAGCCAGCCGTATCGTATCGCGAGGCATTGTATCAGGAAGTTGAAAGTACTTATCGTCATGTGAAACAATCCGGGGGTAAAGGTCAATTTGCTCATACAGTAATACGCTTTGAGCCAAACGAGGGCAAAGGGTTTGAGTTTGTCGATAAAATTAAAGGCGGAGTAATACCGTCCGAATTTATTTCATCTGTTGAAAAGGGATTAAAAAAAGCAATGGAAAAGGGACCGCTTGCAGGTTTTCCTGTTGTTGATGTAAAAGCCGTTCTTGTTGATGGCAGTTTTCATCCTGTAGATTCCAGCGATATGGCTTTTCAGATTTGTGCTGCGATGTGTTTTAAACAGGGGTTCTTAAAGTCAGACCCAAAGCTTTTGGAGCCAATTATGAAACTGGAAGTGAACACACCGGATGATTATATTGGTGCAATAAGCGGCGATTTAAATAAGCGAAGAGGCAGAATAGAAGCTATGCGCCGTTTCCGTAAAGGTTCTCAAAAACTTAATGGCTTTGTTCCTCTTTCCGAAATGTTTGGCTATGCCACTTCCTTACGAAACTTATCCAGCGGACGTGCCAATTACTCAATGGAATTCTTCAATTATCAGCAATTGCCTGCAGCTATTCAGGAATCTGTTGTTAAAAAGATAAAAGAAAAAAATAATTCTTAAAAAAAGGCTGCATTGCAACAAAAAAGTAAAATTGCTTATTTTTGCCTGATATGAAATACGGCATTAAATCAATTGTTGTTGTCGGAGCTGGAAATGTGGGTACTCATTTGGCTTTGCTTTTTGCAGAGCATGGGGCAAATGTTACTGTGGCATGCCGAAATACCTCTTCGGCAAAACATTTAAGTGATTCCGGACTTGAAATTACTTCAATCTCCCGGATTCCTGCTGATGCCGATTTGTATTTACTATGTTTGAAAGATTCCGTCATTAATGAAATAGCAGATTCTTTGCCGCAAATTAATGGCATTGTTGCTCACACATCCGGCAGTGTTGGTATAGAAGGGCTGTCAAGATTTTCCAAATACGGAGTTTTTTATCCTTTTCAAACATTCAGAAAAGAAATAGCTTTATCCAATAAGAATTTCCCAATACTAATTGAAGCTTCGGATGTTGAAACCGAGCAGATTTTGTTTAATGCTGCCACGGAATTAACATCGTTTGCATACAAGGCAAATACCAAAGAGCGTTCGGCAATTCATGCTGCAGGAGTTTTCGTGTCAAATTTCAGCAACTTAATGTATGAGTGTGGTTGGAAAATTGCCGAGAAAAACGGATTTGATGCCGAAACAATGTTAAGACCTCTTATTGAAGAAACCGCCGGTCGCCTTAAATATATGCGCCCGATAAATTTACAAACCGGCCCTGCAATACGCAACGATGTTGACACCATGCACAAACATCTGGAAACAATAAAGTGGAATCCCGATTTGTATAATTTATATAGAGAACTTAGCAATATCTTACTGAAACAATACGGACATGAAAAATTATCGTGAGAAACTCAAAAATATAAAAGCATTTGTATTTGACTACGATGGTGTTTTAACCAATGGCAACGTGTATCTGACCGACAGCGGCATGCAACTTAGGCAAGGCAATGTACGGGACGGTTATGCCCTGCAGCTGGCAAGAAAAAAAGGTTTCCACATTGCAGTCATCACCGGCTCGCACGATAAGGGAATTGAGCAAAGATGTAATTTTTTAAACATCGAGCAGGTTTATCTTGGAGTTTCCGACAAAAAAAGCGTATTTGAGGAATATCTTAAAACGTATAAACTGCAGCCTGAGGAAGTATTATTTATGGGAGATGACATTCCCGATTATCCGATTATGAAAATGGCCGGAATTCCCTGCTGTCCTGCCGATGCCTGTGAAGAAATAAAACAGGCAAGTGAATATATTTCTCCGATAGCGGGCGGAAAAGGCTGCGTTAGAGATGTTATAGAACAGGTTCTTAAAATTAATTCCATGTGGTTCGACCACGATGCTTTTAAATGGTAAGACAGTATATTTTAGAATAAACTTTTAAATGAATTTTCACAAATAAATATTTCAACATGGCATATTTTCGTCTTTTCAGGGTAGTGAATCTGGCTATAATGGTACTGATTATGTACTTTTTCAGATTTTATCTTTTTGAGTCTGCAATGGGTTTTGAAAAGATTCCTTCACCTTTAAGTTCTTTGCAGTTTGCATTACTTGTTGCCATGTTTGTATTGCTTGCTGCGGGCGGTTATGCATTGAACGATTATTACGATATCGGAATGGACGAAATAAACAAGCCCGGGAAAACCGTGCTGCGCCAAAAAATTAAATTGTCGGTCGGATTAAACTGGTTTTTTATTTTAACGGCATTGGGACTTGCCGTAGGCTTTGTTCTGGCTTTTATGCTGCAAAACATGACTCTGTATTTTGTGCCTGTTTTTTTAGCTGCTTTATATTGGTTTTATTCTACAAAATATAAAAGAGAATTCCTTTCGGGTAATCTTGTTGTTTCGTTGATGGCTAGCTTAAATATATTGATAATTTATATTTACTATATAATGGCGTTTATTAAATCAGGTTCAATTCCCGTGATAATGATGCCATATATAAATACAATCACTGTGGTTTATGCAGCCTTTGCATTTTACATTACTTTTATCCGCGAGGTGGCTAAGGATATTCCCGACATGAAAGGCGACAAGGAGTTTAATTGCTCTAATATCCCCATCAAATACGGTATTAAAAATACGCGCATGGTATTAATTGTTTTATCAATTGTTTTTCTGGCAGCATTAGCGATTTTTGCATGGAACACTTACGTAACCAAGCGTTCGTATTTGATGTATTACATTTTATTTGTGTTGATTCCGTTTTGGCTGTTTGTTATTGCAAGTTTCATTAAAGCAAAGAATGATAAAGATTATAAAGATATAGGATTGATTCTTAAAATATACATGGTAGCAGGGATTTTTTCTTTGCAATTACTTCACATGAGTAGTCAATGGCGATGATTTTAAACGACAAAATTAAAACGTATTCTGTTGTTTTGGCTTCGGGAAGTCCAAGGCGGATTGAACTGCTGAAAGGCATGGGGATTGATTTCTCAGTTCACAAACTTGATGTGGATGAATCTCACCCCGATGAATTGAAAGCTGCCGATATAGCTTTGTATTTAAGCAAGAAAAAATCTGCCGCCTTTCCTGAAAATGAAATAAAGCAAAATACCATTGTCATTACTGCCGATACTATTGTCTGGCAGAATGAACAGGCACTGGAAAAGCCTGTGAATACCGAGCACGCCGTTGAAATGCTGCAAAAGCTTTCGGGAACACATCACGAGGTTTTTACCGGAGTAACTCTTAGGTCAAAAAATAAAATACATTCTTTTTTCAATCGCTCAAAAGTATGGTTCAGAGAATTGAACATTGAAGAAATTGAATATTATATTCAAACATGCAAGCCTTTTGACAAAGCGGGTTCTTATGGAATTCAGGAATGGATAGGTTATGTGGCAATTGAGCGAATCGAAGGCTCATGGTTTAATGTGATGGGCTTGCCAACACGAATGCTTTACCAAGAGTTGGAAAAATTTATTGACACACAGAATTTTTAATACGAAGTACAAATCCAGATTTTAACATCTTTGTCATAAATTTGCTTTTCGGCGATTGTAACGGTATTTGAAGTGGTATTTATATAATAATCTTCAGGCATTACCAAAAAGATGCCTGCAGGAAGCTCAACCGATAGCCTTCCGTTGCGAATATTAAGGCTGGTGCTTTTTAGTTTCAACAATGTAAATCCGGGTTTGCCCAGGCTGTCTGCAGCTTCTTTGTTTACAAGGTAAATGCGACCATTATATTTTTTGTAATTTTCTGTTGCATTGTTAAAAACCGGCATGCAATCACCTTTGCCAAAATATACGGTGCAATCTATACCTGTTGTAAAATCTGCCTTTGTGCATGAAAACAGAAATAGGGCAAATAAAAGCAATAATTTATTCATAAAATTATATGGCATTATCTGTGCTAATAAACGTTTTTTTTTGAAATTTATTTAGTATAAAATCATAAATAATAAAATATAAAGTGATAAAAACGGCATGAATAGCCAAAGGCAAGCCTGCTTCGGGCGGGACCAAAGAAAACGATGCCACGGCTGCAAAAGCTGAACTTTTGGTGGTGAAAAGCAAATTGGCGGCAATTGTTGTTGAACGCTCCACCTTTAATTTGTTTGAAATAATATTAAACAAAAAACCACCTGCAAACATGGCAATAAAAAACAGTAATGAGTTTTTAAAAACCATATCGGGTTGTGCAACAATTATTGATTTACTCATTCCGACAATAGGGATAATAATTAAAAAAAATCCCCAGTTAACCACATGACCCCTGTTTTTTTCCACATAAGGTTTTAAGGGCGTGCGTCTTATTATCCGACTCAGTATTAAAGGCGCGATAATTACCTTGGTTATCAGCAAAACAACCGATTCAGTGCTTATTGCCGAATTGCCCAGAAATAAAACAAGCAATGCCGGCGTAATTATTATTGCAACCAAATGAAGTCCGAAAACTCCTGTTACCGCAAATGGAACATTTCCGCTTAAAGCTGCAGTAAAAGGCACTACTGATGGTCCGGGCGGACTTATTACAAGAAGTAATATTCCAAGAATCATTAACTCGTCGTCAAATAATAATATGCCCAGCCCTATTAAAATAAGCCCGAAAACAACAAAATTCAATAGAAATGAAATTCCGATTATACGAATTGTTTTAGTTATGGGCTTCCAGTCGTAAAAGCTAAAGCCTGTTGTTGTAAAAACCATTACCAAAGCCAAAAACCATGATGAAGGTGCCACAAGATAAGCCGAATGATTTCCCAAAATAAATCCGATAAAAAGAGCCAGAAGTAAAATAAAATTTCTATTATTGAATAATTTAAGTATATTGTTCATTGCTATTGTTTAATTTTGAAATGCGAAATTACGTTAATGGAACTATTTTTTCATTCCGAACTGATAAATGGCATATTTTCGCCCGATGAAAACGAGGCGCGTCATTTGCGCGTTTTGCGAAAAAAACCCGGCGATATTGTCCGGTTTACCGACGGCATGGGCAATGTTGCCGAGTGTGTTGTTGCCGAAATTGCTGCCAAAAGTGTTTTAATTGAAATTAAAAATATCGTAAAGACGGTTCGTAAAATGCCAAAACTCACAATAGCGGTTTCCCCTCTTAAAAACAACGACAGATTTGAATGGATGGTGGAAAAATGTACCGAATGCGGGGTTGCTGCTATTGTGCCGATTATTTGCGAGCGAACCGAGTCCACAATTAAAAAAATCGGCAGATTACAACGTATTATTCAGGCTGCCACAATTCAGTCGCTGCAGTATTTTATGCCTGAACTTGCCAAGCCTGTTGGTTTTAACGAGTTTTTAAAAACTTACAATGCTAAGATTAAACTTGCAGCATGGTGCGACGAAAGCGAAAAATCACCAATTTTAACGGCTTTGCAGGAAAACAGCGATACCATTATCTTGATTGGACCTGAGGGAGATTTTACCAAAAATGAATTTGAAGCTGCAATTGCTGCCGGATATAAGGCAATATCTCTTGGCAGCAATCGTTTAAGAACTGAAACTGCTGCCATGTTGGCCGCTCAGGCGTTTTATTTAAAAAATTCGGCATGTTGAAAAATGTAACATTGTTTATATTGTTTTTTTTGTGCACAACATTGTTGTCGGTATCGCAGGTTAGAATTGCACTGCTCAAATATAGCGGAGGAGGCGACTGGTATGCAAATCCCACATCGCTGCCTAATCTGGCAAAATTCTGCAATGCAAATATGGGAACAAATATTTCTGCCGATATACCTACTGTTGAGCCGGGAAACAGCGATATTTTCAATTATCCCTTTGTTCACATGACCGGTCATGGCAATGTAATATTTTCTGATATGGAGGCTGAAAATCTGCGACAGTACATGATGTCGGGCGGCTTTTTGCATATCGACGACAATTACGGAATGGATATATACGTAAGACCTCAGATAAAAAAGATTTTTCCGGACTACGAACTAGTTGAAATACCATTCAATCATCCGATTTATCATCAGCAGTATAAATTTGCAAATGGTCTTCCGAAAATACACGAGCATGATGGTTTGCCTCCAAAAGGCTATGGCATAGTTATAGACGGACGCATTGTGCTGTTTTATACTTACGAATGCGATTTGGGAGACGGGTGGGAAAGTCCCGAAGTGCATAATGATTCGGAAGAAACCAGAACCAAGGCTCTTCAGATGGGTGCAAATATTATACGTTATGTTTTTAACGGAGATTAGGAATCTTAAAGTTAAATTTTAGGAGTATTATTGATTTTGGTAACAATTTGGTAAGAGGAAAGGATTTTGGTACTGTTTATAAAGTAGCTAATTATTCATTGTTTGAGATTACTTGTTAATTACATTTTCAACCTCCTGAATTAGTTTTTCTTTATCAGGAAGTATGGTTACGTATTTTGAAGCAAACATGTTGTTTTCAAAACCCCCAAGAATATATTCTGCTGTAATTTCGTCTTTCTCCGCACACAAAGTGATTCCGATTGGTGGATTGTCAGTTTCATCATTTACTTCCGTTTTGTAATAGTTCAGATAAGTATTGAGTTGTCCTCCGTCAGCAATATTAAGTTTTGTTGTTTTGAGTTCAATAAGAATATAACAGCGTAGAATCTTGTTGTAGAAAACCATGTCCACATAATAATGTGTGTTGTTTATGGTTATTCGCTGTTGTGAACCTACAAACATAAAACCTCTGCCCAATTCCAATAAAAAATCTTCAATATGACGGATAAGCTTGGTTTCCAAATCTTTTTCCAAAATCGGTTTATTTTCAGGAATACCCAGAAATTCAAAAACGTAGGGATTTTTCAATATATCTTCTGCTTTGTTTAATTCTTGCCCTCTTTGTGCCAAATCCATAACTTTTTCTTTATTGGCTTTTCCTTGTGATAGTAATAAACGTTCATATAGTGAACTGTCAATTTGGCGTTTAAGTTCTCGAATAGACCAAGAGGCATTTACACACTCTTTTTCATAAAAACTACGCTTGGCTTTATCTTCAATAATCAAGAGTTCGCAAATATGTGTCCATGTAAGGTGTCCAGTCAGTGTCTGGACACTTGGGTATTCTAAGTAGAACTTCCTCATATTGAATAGATTGGAACGAGAAAATCCTTTTCCAACCTCATTGGTCAACTGCTTTGAAAGTTTGATAATAATTTGTCTTGATGTTTGATTATCAATATTGTTTTTCTGTTCTGTTTCTACAATTTCTTTCCCGATTTGCCAGTAAGTAAGGATAAGTTCCTGATTCACTTTTTGATATACACTTTTCCTTGCATTAAGAATAATTTGCTTAATGTTTTTTAACAAATGGCTATCAATATTATTCAATGCTTTTCCCATAATACAAAAATAATAATTTGAATGATATCTGAAAATCTGTTGCCCTTCGTATATTGTTTTCTACTCCATCGGCTTAATCTTATTTCTATAAACGCAATTTCCTTCTCGCTTAAACCGTATCTTTAATACAACTACCGATTAATTACGGAATGGGTTTTGGTACAGTAAATAAAGTAGCTATTCTGCAAATTTGCTTTTTTAATTTCTCATGGCATTTTTTAACAAAATATTTTACATAGAGTAAAATTTGCATTATTCAAAAACATTTGTAGGTTAGATTATTCAAATAACTACAAAACATACTTTTTGAAAAGTTGTTGTTAAAGTAAGTATTTTTTGCGCTACCAATGGATATAACATTTTATTATGCTAATCTTTATTAAAAATACTTGTAAAAACATTTGGATTGCAGCAGAAACATTAAGGATTTTTATGTTATTTTTAATCTGATAAAGAGAAATTTATTGCAAATAAAATATTAGGCAGCCAATAAACTTAAGCATATTGGTTGTTTTGCGTTACTGCAAGTCATTTGTTGGCTAATTTGTTTTGCACTATGTAAAGCGCTATTAATTGCTTAAAAATCGTCTGCTCAGATATTTTCTTAGCGGTATATCATAGAATTTGAGTATCAGCCAGGCAAGCACTATGTTGCCAATAACCAGTAACAGTGCTACAGGCCATGTTTGAGCGAATGTATATTCGTGTTTCCAGACCCATGCATAGAATAAATACATAAAAGGATAGTGTATCATATAAATAGGGTAGGAAATATCGCCCAAAAATTTGCTCAAATGCATTGTGTTGTTGCTGGTAATTTTGCCTGATGCACCTAAGAGGACTAAAAAGGGAAATATAAAAATTACCAGTACGGAGTCGTATATTCCGTTTATCCAACGGGTGTTTTCGCCACCTAAATATGGAACTGAGAGCAGAACAACGATAACAAGGCTTGCCTTCCAGAATGCGCCTTTCACCTGCATTGGTTTAAATTTGCGAGAAAGCAGCAATCCGACAGAGAAGGAAAACGTGATGCGGAGCATGCCGCCAAGGAAATTATAATCGAGCAGCGACCATCCCACGCCCAAATGACTGTAGCCCGACAGCCCTCCAACAGCAAAGGCAGCCAACCCTGCACCGGAAATAATAACCATTGCGGTGAGCGCTTTGGTTGACATACGGCGAATAAGCAATGCGTAAAATATATTTGCGATATATTCAAAAAACAAGGACCAGCTAGGACCGTTAAGCGGAAAAATTTCGCCGTTGCCACGCACTTCCATGCCTGTTCCAGGTACAGCCGGAATAAAAAACATGGTAAGCAACAAAGCAAACATAGCCATGGAGAGCGGAACTTTTGTTCCATCCCACTGTACGCTGCCTTGAATAAGGAATGCAATAAGCCCCAGCACAGCACCCATTATCACCATTGGGTGGAGACGGATAATGCGGCGTTTGAAAAAATCCTTGGTTTTCATGCTGTTCCAGCGATTATCGTAGGCATAGCCTATTACAAATCCCGACAGAGCAAAAAAGAAATCAACAGCCAGATAGGCATGGTTGAAATGCTGGTCTGCAGGGCTGGTGGCAAAAGCCTCGAAAACATGATAAAATATAACCATTATGGCAGCCACTCCGCGCAGTCCGTTCAGAATGTCGTAGTGTGGTTTGGAGTCAGTATAAGCCGAAGCGGCTCTTAATTTATCGGACATAAATATATTCAAGAGTTGATGCAAAGATAGCAAATAGTAAAGAATGGATTGAATGCCTGTAAGCGCGGATTGAGAATAAAACTCTTAGTCGTTTTCTTAAATTTCTTTTATTAATTTATTTTGGCAATGAAAAGGTAATTTGGCCCCGCCGCAATGCTGCACTAAAACTAAATTTACCCAAACACTCTTCTCCTCGGGACGTCGCATAGAATTTTACGGATTAAAGAAAACGAACAGGCAGCGCCGGGAGCCGAAGGCGGCCAATATGACGGAAATCTGTTTGAGCTGGATAATCTAATCAGCTATTCATTGCAGCGAGTTATTTCCGTCTGTGGCTGGTGTGTGTTCGTTTTCTCCGAAAAAT
>CAZJYL010000061.1:0-11277 GCA_964550265.1 uncultured Bacteroidaceae bacterium | reverse complement strand
ATTCTGAAATGAACCTGATGCGAAAAACGGAGAATCTTTGCGTGAAGTAAAGTAAAGAGATAATATTCCGTTCCTCATAACAAGTTTTTCAATTGCCATTCTTTTGGCAAGCCACTTTAACCGAACAGATGAAATTAGTTCCAACGCTTCTTTTGGGATATTACCAAATCTGTCCTGCAACATGTTTTTAAATGAATTAAGAGATTCTTCGGTTTCAATTTCATTTAACTCTTTATAAAGCAAAAGCCTCTCTGACACAGACGGCACATAATTATCCGGCAAAAATATTCCAACATCAATTTCTAAAACCACATCATTAATATATTTTATCGGAACATTTGCATCATTTTCAGCCATAGAAACCTTTTCGTCATTCTTTAATTCGGCAATGGCTTCATCAAGAATTTTCTGATACATTTCAAATCCTATCTCCGAAATAAAGCCACTTTGTTCCGCTCCCAAGATATTACCTGCGCCTCGTATATCCAAATCACGCATAGCAATCTGAAAACCCGAGCCAAGGTCGGAAAATTCGGTTATTGCTCTTAAACGCTTTCTTGATTCGTCGCTTAAAATAACCTCGGGCGGAGTGAATAAATAGCAAAAAGCTTTTTTGTTTGAACGGCCAACACGCCCCCGCAATTGATGCATATCGCTTAATCCAAAATTTTGAGCATCATTTAAAATCATTGTGTTTGCATTGGAAACATCAAGGCCTGATTCAACAATAGTTGTAGAAACAAAAACATCGGTTTGGCCCGAAACAAACCTAAGCATTACTTTCTCCATTTCGTCTCCCTGCATTTGTCCGTGGCCAATATCAACCCGTGCTTCTGGCACCAAATTCTGTATCAGATTTGCAATGTCCTCAATGTTTTGTATCCTGTTGTGAACAAAATAAACCTGTCCTCCGCGTTGTATTTCAAATCTTATGGCATCACGGATAACTTCGGGATTAAAAGTCATTACTTCAGTTTGCACGGGATAACGATTTGGCGGAGGAGTGCGTAAAACGCTCATGTCCCGTGCGCCCATAAGAGAAAACTGCAATGTGCGTGGAATAGGGGTAGCTGTTAATGTCAAAGTGTCTATATTCTCTTTTAAGCTGCGGAGTTTTTCTTTCGCACTGACACCAAACTTTTGTTCTTCATCAATGACAAGAAGTCCTAAATCGCTGAACTCCACATCCTTACTCAATAATCTATGCGTTCCGATAATAATGTCTATCCTCCCGTCTTTTAGCTTGCTCAAAATTTCTTTTTGCTCTTTTGCCGACTTAAAACGGTTGATATATTCAACTTTTGCGGGTAATTCTTCAAGACGTTCCTTAAATGTGCAATAATGCTGATACGCCAAAATGGTAGTTGGTACCAGCAAAGCAACCTGCTTACTGTCGGATACGGCCTTAAATGCGGCTCTTACTGCTAATTCCGTTTTGCCAAATCCCACATCTCCGCAAATCAATCTGTCCATGGGAAAATCAGCTTCAAGGTCAGCTTTTATGGCTTCTGTAGCACTGACCTGATCAGGTGTGTCTTCGTAAATAAAAGAAGCTTCAAGTTCGTGTTGCAAATAAGTATCAGGCGAAAATGCATATCCCTTTGCACTGCGCCGTTTGGCATAAAGCTTTATTAATTCACGTGCAATGTCCTTAACTTTTTTCTTTGCCTTGTTTTTTCTTGTCGTCCACGATGTGCCCCCAATTCTGTCAACCGATGGTGAAGTGCCGTCTTTCCCTACATATTTTGATATTCTGTGAAGGGCATGAATACTTACCATCAACTCATCATCATCTTTATACAGCAATCTGATTGCTTCCTGAACCTGACCGTTTACTTCTATCTTCTCAAGCCCCGCATAACGACCGATGCCGTGATTTATATGAACTACATAATCACCGGGCTGTAAATTCATCAATTCATTAATTGAAATTCTTTCAGGGCGGCTGAATCTGTCATATAGGCTACTACGCTTGTTTCTGTTAAACAGTTGATGATCAGTGTAAAACGCTATTTTGCCTAAATTATCCAAAAAACCTTCCTGCATCGAAAATTTCAGAATGCTTATTTGCCCGGTAATATTAATGCGTTTTTGCGATTCTATATCCTTCAAAATAGCATACAGACGCTCAATTTGCTGACTGTTTTCGGCAACAATATTAACTGACCATCCATTTGATAATCGGTCATAAACATCTTCGACAAACCAGTCAAATTTGCGATTTATTGGAGGCTGAGGTGCAAAAGAAAAACCAATAGCACAATAGTCTTTCTTAGAACGTGAAATTTGGGCAGAGTAGATTTTTTTAAATTTACTAATATATTGGTCCAAATTATCGGAATGAACTATTTTGTCTTTATCAAATAAATCAGAGTTTTTGAGTTTAATTATTTCTTCGCGGAAGCGTTGCGAAGACGATGAATCATGAATCCAAATCAGGGCATCGTTTGCAAATAAATCAAAAACCGGAGTAAGATTGTTATTGCCGTCAAGCTTATTTAAATCAGGTAAAATCTGTATTGATTTATAATTTGTAATCGTAAGCTGAGTTGAAGGATCAAATGAACGAATACTTTCAACTTTATTTCCGTTAAAAGTAATTCTAAAAGGATTTTCATCGGCAAAAGAATAAATATCGCAAATACCGCCCCTAAGCGCAAATTCACCAGGTTCACAAACAAAATCCGTTAAACGAAAATCATAACCATGGAGCACCTCTTCGATAAAATACAGGTCAACCTTTTCGTCTGTGTGCAATGATAATGAGTTGTTTTGCATTACAGATTCATTTGGCACCAAAGTGCATAAAGCAGCAGGCCATGTAATTAAACAAGTGTTTTTTTTGCAGTGCAAAGACCTTAAGGCCTCCGCTCTCATTAATAAATAACGCGAATCTGCTTCAAACGGGCTATGCTCTTTCCGATATGTAGCAGGGAAAAAGAAAACTGACTTATCGGCATTAGAAATATCTTTTTGAGAAAGAAAATTTTCCACGTCATCATATATCGACATGGCTTCGTCAATATTAGCCGCGACAATTATTTGTGAACGATTCTGAAAAGATGAAATTAAAGCGCAAATCATCGAAAATGCAGACCCTGCCAAGCCGTCAATAACTAAATTCCCGGCTTTTTCGTCAGTTAACAATGTTTCAAATTCCTTGAAATTTTTACTTTGTAAGAATGAATCTAATTTTGCACAAAAATCCCCATTGAATTTCATGCTGCAAAGGTAAATCATTCAATATTTATACAAGCAAATATTGTATAAAAAGTGCTTCTTTAATTCAAACTCAAATTTGAGAAATGAAATATACTGCCGAAGAAATTCGGCAGTATTAAAAATCTAATCAATCACAATAATTTATCGATTCTCTTCTCTAGGTCTGGCCTGGTTTACAACCATCTGTCTGCCATCAACATCTTTACCGTTTAATTCGGCTATTGCACGCTGTGCATCATCATCGTTGCTCATGGTTACAAATCCGAATCCTTTGCTTTTACCGGTAAATTTGTCAGTAATAACAACTGCTGATTCAACTTCTCCAAATTCTGAAAATACGGATTTTAAACGATCTCCGTTAACCTTGTAATTGAGGTTTCCTACGTAAATATTCATAATAAAAAAATTAAAACTATTTTGTTGAATCAATATTATTTTTACTTTATATCCAACAAAACTTAGACAAATGTAATCTATTTTTTATATGAAATTACCAAATAGAAAAAATTAACAAATTGCTTAATTGTTGAAAGCGATAAAAACAAATCAAATTAACAACTACATGCCTGATTTATTGCTATTTACTTAATGACTTTCAAAAACTGAATGAAGTATTTATTTTTCACAAATTAATTATCTTTACAAAAAAAAACATGAATTGGTTAAAAAAGTGGTATGTATGGCTCCCATTTCTCCTTTTGATTTTTGTATTTATATATTTTTTTACTAATATCTTAATTTACATATTTTTCTCCCTTATCATATCATTAATGGGAAATCCGTTAGTACGCCTATTGGATGGTATAATAATTAAAAAAAAGAAAATTCCACATTCCATAAATGCTTTAATTTCGTTAATTGTTGTTTTATCTGTTATAGTCTTTTTATTAATTCTTATTATTCCTGTTTTAATACAACAAGCCGAATTTATTTCACAGGTGGACATAAATGGTATTATCACGAGTATTCAAAAACCAATTGACAATTTAGAAAATTGGCTGGAAAATTATGGATTTTTAGAAAGTAACGAAAATATCGAAACGTTATTAAACCAATCTGTTAATGATTTTTTAAAATCAATTAACATTCAAGATTTTGCAGGTTCATTGTTTAATATGGTCGGGTCTATAAGTATTGGGATTTTTTCAGTTATATTTCTATCTTATTTTTTCATGCGGGACGACCAGTTGTTTTATAAAGGAATAAAAGCTTTCACTCCACGACATTCCCATGATGAGATAGCAAGAATCCTTTTCTACAGTAAAAAGATGCTTTCACGGTATTTCATTGGATTGTTTACAGATTTAATTTGCGTAACCACATTGATATCCCTAGGCATGTATATTTTAGGTTTAAAAAATGCCATTTTTATTGGAGTTGTTGCCGGCATTTTCAATATTATCCCTTACTTAGGTCCTATTATAGGGGGTGCTGCCGGATGCCTCATGGGTTTAACTTCTCTTCCTCCTGAATTATTTGCTGAACAATCGAGCATGCTTATTATTCATATGATTATAGTATTTGTTGCCACAAACCTTATAGATAACTTTGTTTTACAGCCACTGATTTTTTCAAGAAGCGTAAAAGCTCATCCTATAGAGATTTTTATTGTAGTACTTATGGCAGGTACAATTGCAGGTCCTTTTGGAATGATAGTGGCAATACCTGCTTACACCTTATTGCGAATAATTGCAATAGAATTTTTCAGCCACTGGGATTTTGTTAAAAATATTATAGGTAGTTTAAGCGTGGAATTACATAAAACAAAAAATGACGCTCATACTAATGAATGAGTTTTTAATTATATTAAAATCATTTTCAATTCGAAGACTTTTAAATTTAATTACTACTCGGGTATCTCTATTATTAAGCTACTTATTTAAAAAGCCTGTTCTATATAATCAACCTTGGGCCATTACTATTGAACCCTCTGCCACATGCCAACTTTCGTGTCCCGAATGCCCTGTGGGGATGAAAGATATCAGCCGCAAAAATATATTTCTGAGTAATGATGATTTTTCAACTATTCTAAAAGGGATAAGCACAAAAACATTTTGGCTGAATTTATATTTTCAGGGAGAACCACTGCTCGATAATGGCATAACAGAAAAAATAAAAATGGCGACAGAAAAGAAAATGTATGTGGTTTTAAGCACCAATGCCATTGCATTAAACAAAAATATGGCAATTGATTTATGTAATGCCGGCCTTTCAAAAATAATTATTTCTTTAGACGGCGCTGATGAACAAACTCATTTAAAATATCGACAAGGAGGAAATTATAATAACACAATCAAAGCCATTCAGTATTTGAGGGATGCAAAAAAAAACCGTAAATCCCCAATAATTGAGGTACAAATGCTGGTGTTTTCATATAATGAAAATCAAAAAAAAGAACTGCGTAAAACGGCTTTGAAATTAGGTGCGAATAAAGTAGTCTTTAAATCACCACAATTTTATGATATGCAAAACGCTACAGAAAACATGTCGTCCGACAAAAAATATCAGCGTTATAAAAGGAAGTCGGACGGACGGGTTTTACTTAACACAAAGCGTAAAAAAATATGTAAAAGACTTTGGAATACTATGGTTATTAATTCAGACGGAGACGTAGTTGTGTGTTGCTACGACAAATTTTCCAAACATGTAATGGGCAATGCTGTAGAAAACAAAGCCACATCTATTTGGGAAAACGAAAAATTCAATAATTTCAGGCTCGAATTTCTAAAAGGAAAACAAAAAGAAATTTGCAGTAATTGCTTGTAATAATCCTATTGATTTGTAAACAAAGACGTAAATTTAAAATCCATCCCATCAAACAGCCCTTTATCACTTAATTTAAGTCTAGGAATCACAAGTAGTGCCATAAAAGCTAATGTCATAAAAGGTGCCTTGAGACTTGTGCCCATTTCTGAAGCTTTTTGATTAAGTGCATGATAAAATGCCGCCACCTCTTCACCTATTCTATCTGACATTAAACCTGCCAAAGGCAATGGCAAATATTCCGACGATATTTCATCAATAGCAGCCAGTCCTCCTTTTGTAGAAATTACTTTATTCAAAGCATTTGCTATTGTATGGTCACTTGTTCCAACCGCTATCAAATTATGACTGTCGTGTGCAATAGAGCCGGCTATTGCTCCTTGTTTCAACCCAAATCCTTTTATAAATGCAACAGCAGGTTTACTGTTTTCATATCTGTTTAAAACAGTTATTTTCAAAACATCATTTTCTATGTCGGGAATAATTAACCCATTTTCGGTTTTAGCAACAGCAGTTTCACTTTCGGTAAGCAATTCCCCATCCTTTGCCACAATGATTTTAATCAACTTGCTTTTTGCTTCAACTGCAAAATCCGATGCCGACACCTCAGTTCTGTTAAAATTATTGATTAAATCAATTGGCTTTGATTCAAACAAAACGGTATCGTCAGAAAATACTTTTTCTCCTTTTATAAAAACCTGCCGTACATCCATTTTGCGCCAGTTTCCAACAATAACAAAATCGGCACTATCACCTACTCTTAGTCTGCCACAGGGAAGCTTGTAATGTTCTATTGGATTTATGCATGCTGCACGCAAAACATTAAATAAATTACAGCCTCGTTCAATGGCTTTTGCAGCTTTTTTATTTATATATCCGCGCATAAGTTCGTCCGGATGGCAATCATCAGTACACAACATTACCTGAGTCGGATATTTATCTATTAAAGGATACAGGTTGTCAAAATCACGAGCCGCACTTCCCTCCCTGATTAAAATCTTCATTCCAAGTTTAATTTTTTCTTCGGCTTCCTCAATATCAACACACTCGTGGTCGGTGCTAATACCGGCAGAAACATATTTCTTAATGTTTTCCCCTGTCAGTAAAGGAGCATGGCCATCTATGGGTTTACCTGCTTCTATTGCAGCCTTGAGCTTTTCATGTACTTCAGTATCGCCGGAAATTACCCCTGGAAAATTCATCATTTCACCTAAATACCAAATATCAGGATTATTAATCAATGTTTTAATATCAGAAGAATTTATAACATGACCTGCTGATTCAAAAGGTGTAGCCGGCACACAGGACGGAGCCCCGAAAAAGAAATAAAACGGAACCGTTTTGCCGTTTTCTATCATGAAATTAACTCCTTTAATTCCAAGCACATTTGCAATTTCGTGCGGATCGGAAACAGCGGCAACTGAGCCATGCCTTACAGCCAATTCGGCAAATCGTGAAGGAGCAAGCATTGAACTTTCTATATGCACATGCGAGTCGATAAAACCAGGCATAATAAATTGTTCGGCAGCTCTTTCCAGTTCATTAATTTCCTGTATGGTGCCATTTTCCACAACAATTTCGCCCGGGAATATGCGATGATTGTAAATATCAATTATCTGACCGTTTATTTTCATAAATATATTTTGTATAACAAATATAAGTTTTATTTAAAAATTATTTACTTTGTACTAGAATTGGCGGGGTAATATCATTTCATGAAAAATGTATTATAAAAAATATAACATGAAACCGACATTGTTGATACCGGCCGCCGGCATGGGCAGTAGATACGGAGGGCTTAAGCAAATGGCCGAAATGGGGCCATCGGGCGAAACGCTCATGGATTATTCTGTTTTTGATGCTATACGTGCAGGGTTTGGCAAAGTAATATTCATTATAAGAAAAGATTTTGAAACGGAATTTGTCAATGTGTTCAATGCAAAGCGTTTTGCAAATAAAATTGAAGTTGAATACGCTTTCCAGGCCCTAGATAAAATCCCTTCGGGTTTTTCGGTAAATCCTGACAGATTAAAACCATGGGGTGCAGGTCACGCTCTACTAATGGCATCTGAGCTTATTAATGAGCCTTTTGCTGTTATAAATTCTGACGATTTTTACGGATTCGAATCCATAAAAATAATTGCCGACCATTTGCTTTCTGTTAATCAAAATTCCAATGATTATTGCATGGCTGCTTTCAGACTTGGCAATACATTGTCGGAAACAGGCGGGGTTTCCCGTGCAATATGTGTTACAAACAACAAACAAGAATTAATGTCAATTTACGAATGTCACAAAATTCGTAAACACAACGATCAGATAATTGGCGTTGATGAATCAGAAACAGAGCACGGCTTTGATGAAAACACTTTAACATCGATGAATATCTGGGGCTTTAATCCAAGTTTCATGAAATTTTCAAACGACCTGTTTGTTGACTTTCTGAATAAGTTTGGCATGGACGAAAAAGCCGAGTTTCATATTCCTTATGTTATCGGCAAATTGATTGAAAGTGGCATTGCCAATGTTAAAGTAAAAGAGACTCCCTCCAGATGGTTTGGCGTTACCTGGCCACAGGACCGCGATGCGGTAGTAGATAATATTAAAAAGAAAGTCCTTAATGGCGAATATCCGCAAAATCTATGGTCAATATGAAAATAAATATTGATAAGTTTGGTGTAATGCCTGACGGCAAGAAGGTTGACATTATTTCCATGTCGCATGGAAGTAGTGACTGCATTAAGATTACAAACTATGGGGCAAAACTGGTTTCACTAATTATTCCCGATAAATCGGGCAACCCTTTAGATATTGTATTGGGATATAACAATCTTTCTGATTACATAAACGGAAACAGATTCTTTGGTTCAAACCCGGGTCCTTTTGCAAACAGAATTGGTAATGCACGATTTATTATTGATGACATTGAATACCTCTTTGAGCCAAATGTAAACGAACACCTTTTGCACAGCGGAAATAAAGCCTTGGAGTCGGTGGTGTGGGATTATGAAACAGGAAATAATTATGTAAACTTTGTTTATCATAGTCATGATGGTGAATTTGGTTTTCCGGGAAATAAAACCTTCACGATAAAATATTCGTGGAGCAATGAATTAGTCTTAAATATTGAATATTTTGCAACAACCGACAAGCCAACTCACATAAATCTGACGCATCATTCCTATTTCAACTTGGAAGGAGAAGGCAATGAAAGCATTCTTAATCATTTCATAAAAATAAATGCGTCTTATTTTTTAGAAGTAAATAAAGACTCTATTCCAACAGGTAAACTGATTTCCGTAGATAATACCCCATTGGATTTACGTTCTCCGCAAAAAATTTCCGACCGTATTTTTGCAGATTATCCTGTTTTAAATAACACATCAGGATTTGACCAATGTTTTGTAATAGACAAAAACAGCGAACATCTGTCTCATTGCGCTCACGTACTTGCTACAAACAGCGGTTGCACAATGGATATATACAGCACATTGCCCGGGCTCCAGTTTTACACTGACAATCACGACAATGGATCCATTCCCGGCAAATCAGGTAAAATATATCCTATGCGTAGTGCTTTATGCTTAGAACCCCAGCATTTTCCTAATGCACCCAATATTTCATCATTCCCAACAACATTGTTGAGACCTGATGAAAAATATCACGAAATAATTCAATTACATTTTAATAAAAATTTCCCCCAATGACATTCAACACACTTGATTACGGAATTTTAATAGCCTATATGCTGCTTATCCTCAGCATTGGCTTATATGTGTCTCGTTCAAAAAAAGGGCGCAAAAAAGATGCTTCAGATTACTTTCTGGCAGGAAAGGGACTGCCCTGGTGGATAATTGGAGCATCAATAATTGCCTCAAACATTTCCGCCGAACAATTTATCGGCATGTCAGGTTCAGGATTTGCCATAGGAATGGGTATAGCTTCATACGAATTTATGGGAGCCATAACTTTAATTTTAGTGGCCGTATTTTTTATGCCTATTTTTATAAAAATGGGCATTTTTACAATGCCTGAATTTCTCGAAAAGCGCTATGACAAGCGTGTTAAAACAACAATGGCAATTTTTTGGCTGGCTGTGTTTATCTTTGTCAACCTAGCTTCTATATTGTATTTGGGAGCACTCACAATTAAAAACGTACTGTTTGAAGGACGCGATTTGCTAATTATGGGCAATACCGTTGATCCGCTTTGGATAGGTATTATTGCACTTGGCGTTTTTGCTGCAGCCTATTCAGTTTCGGGCGGATTAATGTCAGTAGCCATTACCGATGTGGTTCAGGTAATATTTCTAATCGGCGGAGGTCTTGTTACTACATATATAGCATTGCAATATTTAAGCGATAGTGGAAATGTATTTGACGGCTTTATTACTTTAACTGAAAGAGCACCCGAAAAATTTGACATGATTTTATCCAAGGATAATCCGCAATATATAAATCTGCCGGGCATAGGGGTTTTGCTTGGCGGTATGTGGGTTGCCAATCTGTATTATTTCGGATGTAATCAATATATAATACAACGTGCGCTTGCAGCAAAAAGCATAAAACAGGCACAAAGCGGACTGGCATTTGCCGGAATTCTGAAATTATTACTTCCGTTAATCGTGGTAATTCCGGGAATTGCCGCATTTGTTATTACTAGTAATCCCGAAAGCGCACATTTTAACGAAATAACAAAACCGGATGCTGCATATCCATGGCTTTTGCACAATTTTGTACCAAACGGACTTAAAGGCCTTGCCTTCGCTGCATTGGTGGCTGCAATAGTAAGTTCCCTAGCATCTATGATGAACAGTATTTCTACTATTTTCACAATGGATATTTATCACGGATATATACGCAAAAATGCATCTCAAACCCGGTTGGTTAACGTTGGCAAGCTAACTGCTGCGGTAGCATTATTAATAGCAATTCCAACAGCTATTATGCTTCAAAATCTCGACCAGGCATTTCAGTTCATTCAAGAATTTACGGGTTTTGTAAGCCCCGGCGCTCTCGCAATTTTCCTGTTGGGATTTTTCTGGAAAAAAGCTACCTCAAACGGAGCATTACTTGCTGCAATAGGCACATTCGTTTTTTCTGCCGCATTTAGATATTTTATGCCCGAACTTCCTTTTATGGATCGTATGGGAATAGCATTCTTGCTTTGCATATTGTTGATGGTTCTTTCAGCATTAATAGAAAGAAAGCCCATTAGTGAAAAAGGTATTAAAATTGATAAAATGCAATGTAATACCAGTGCAGGCTTCAAGAATGCCTCATTGTTTATAAT
>CAZJYL010000060.1:0-11416 GCA_964550265.1 uncultured Bacteroidaceae bacterium | reverse complement strand
ATTCTGGACTTAGTGCTTCAAACCTTAACCCACAAGCCGACACGTCATTTTATCGCAGTCCTGTGCCATATACTTTTAATTCTTTGGTTTCAGGAAATGCAGAGTTTATAGTAAATATGTGTATTAATTCGGCTACGATTAACGACCCAATTAAATCCAACGACACTCTTTCTTTTTATCAACGATTCTATAACTATTTTGCACCTGACGATGGAACATGCGAAGCAGGATACGGGCTTACGGTAAATTCTGCAAAAGCAGCATATCGTTTTAAATTAAACGTAGCTGACACGCTCAGATCTGTTCAAATGTTTTTCAACCGGGTTGTTAATGATGCCAACCAAATTTATTTTTATTTAACCATATGGGATGATAATAATGGAATTCCGGGAAATGTCATATATCAACAATCAGGAGTACGCCCGGAGTTTGAACTTGGCATAAACGGCTTTCACACTTATGTGCTTTCTGAAGCTTTGCCTGTTAACGGTACTATATATGTTGGCTGGGAACAAACCACAAGCGACGTTCTTAATCTTGGCTTCGACAAAAACAACGACCGCAGTAATAATTTCTTCTATAATGTTGACGGCAATTGGTATAACACATTGTATGCGGGAACGCCCATGATTAGGATTATTGTGGGAAGTTCTCCGATTCCTCATGTCGGAATTGAAGACAAAGAAAAGTCTTTGCTTGTTTATCCAAATCCCTGCAATGATTGTGGCTTTATTCAATTTAATGACAATCAAATCAAAAAAGTTTCCATTATAGATTTAAACGGGCGCATTGTTAAACAAACTAATTGCAGTGATATTCTTAATATCGAAGATATTGGCGCGGGATATTATATCTTAATGGTTGAAAAAAGCAACAAAAATCCCGAGTTTTTCAAATGGATTTTGACGAAATAAAAAATAAAGATGATTCAACAGAACTTCCCGACGAAGAAAGGGAGTTGTTTGAACATTTTCGCATTTTGGTAGATCGCGGGCAAACTCCATTGCGGATAGACAAATTTCTTTCAGATAAAATCGGAAACAAGGTAAGTCGAAACCGTATTCAAAATGCAGCAAAGGCTGAATGTATTTTAGTTAATGGCAATGCGGTAAAGCCAAACTATAAAATAAAGCCTTCTGATGAAATTGTTATTTTATTACCACAAGCACCTGTCGATTTAGAAATACTTCCCGAAGACATTCCGATAAACATAGTATATGAAGATGATTATCTTGCCGTAGTTAACAAAAGTGCAGGCATGGTAGTTCATCCCGGATATAACAATTTCAATCACACTCTTGTCAATGCATTGCTTTTTCATTTCAGCAAAGAAAATACCAATGCACAGTTCCCGCTTTTAGTACACAGAATAGACAAAGATACCAGTGGCTTATTAATTGTAGCCAAGGATGAATATACACAAACACATCTTGCCAGACAATTTTATGAACATTCTACTGAAAGATTGTACAGGGCACTGGTCTGGGGTGATGTTGAACCCGACAGTGGTATCATAAGTGGTTATATATCGCGCAGCACACGCGACAGGCGAATGATGGCCGTATATGATAACGAAGACGATGGCAAGTGGTCGGTAACCCATTTCAATATTGTTGAAAGATTTGGATTTTGCACCTTTATTGAGTGTAAACTGGAAACAGGTCGCACACATCAAATCCGTGCACACATGAAACATATCGGGCATCCTCTTTTTGCCGATGAAATGTATGGTGGAAAAATCATTGTAAAGGGTAACCCTACAACAAAATTCAAACAGTTTATTGATAACTGTTTCGAAATAATGCCCCGGCAAGCACTACATGCCGCTACACTTGGATTTTTACATCCTGTAACAAACAAACAAATGCTTTTTGAAAGTTCTTTGCCCGACGATTTTGAAAAATTGCTTTCAAAAATTCGCAAAATGCATCAATCATAAATTACTTAAATTACAACTTATAAAGACTTGTTATTTAAATAACAAACATCTTTAATCTTATATTTTATACTTTTGTGTTATGCTATTTTTCCGACTTATAAAAGAAAGTTTTCTTTTTGCCATATCTGCTATTCTGGTAAATAAACTGCGTACAATACTTACCGTATTGGGCATTACCATTGGCATATTTTCAATTATTATTGTTTTTACGGTTGTCGATTCAATGAAAAACCAAATTTCATCGAGTATTGAATCAATGGGCACCAATGTGGTATTTATTCAAAAATGGCCATGGGAATTTCGCAGCGATTTTGAATGGTGGGAATACATCAAAAGACCGCAACCCAGCATTGAAGACATGAAGTCGTTAGAAAAAAATGCCTCCACAATCGAGTCAACTGCTTTCATCACATCTACCATAAGTAATATTGAATATGGAAAAACCAAGCTGGAGTCTGTTGGCGTAAGTGGTATTTCGGAAGGTTATAATAAAGTATTTATATTCAACATAGCCAAAGGCAGATATTTTAATCCGAGCGAATTCAACAACGGAGTAGCGGTTTGCATTCTGGGAGCTTCAATTGCCGATAAGCTTTTTGGCAATAATGAACCACTATATAAATATGTTAAATTTTTAAATAAAAAAATAAAAGTTGTAGGAGTTATCGAGAAAGAAGGCACAAATAATTTTGGACAAAGCAAAGACGAAATTGTTCTGGTACCATTTAATTTTATCCGCCAGATAATTGATACAAAAAACGACAGAACATCTGATTCATTTATAGCAATCAAAGGCAAAAAGGGTATTCCTAATGAAGAAATGGTTTATGAATCTAAAGGCATAATGCGGGCAAGACATTGTTTAAAACCCGGCGCAAAAGATGATTTTTCCATAAACGAACCTAGTATGCTTACACAAGGCCTTTCAGGCATATTTAGCGTAGTTACATTGGCAGGCTGGCTAATTGGGGGCTTTTCGCTTCTTGTTGGAGGATTTGGAATTGCCAACATCATGTTTGTTTCGGTACGGGAACGAATTGGCATAATAGGTATTCAAAAGTCGCTGGGAGCAAAAAACTACTTTATACTATTCCAGTTTTTAGTAGAGGCTGTATTCCTCAGTTTGTTTGGAGGCATAATAGGTTTGTTTTTGGTCTGGCTTATATCGTTGCTTGCATCATCATTTTTAGACTTTAACATTACCCTAACAATGTGGAATATAATGTTAGGTCTTATAGTTGCCGGTGTAATCGGGCTTGTTGCAGGCTTACTACCCGCATATAATGCTTCTAAACTTGACCCTGTTGAAGCAATAAGGCAGAATTAAAAATTTAACAATTATTTATTTAAAAGCTTATTTTTCTTGCTGATAAGGGAATAACTCATATCTTTGTCCTGACTATCATAAAACGAAATAGATATGGAAAAAAGTTTTCAATTATGTCTTAATCCACTAGTTAAATTTTTAAAGAAAAGCCCAAAAGAATTTACTGTGGATGATATTATTTCATTCATTATTGAATCGAAAATCGAGATGTTGAATTTTCATTACACCGGTGGTGATGGCAGAATAAAAACTTTAAATTTTGTAATTACGGACAAAGAACAACTTCGTCAGGTGCTGCTTTCCGGTGAAAGAATTGACGGAAGTTCTATTTTCCCTTTTATGGAAAGTGGTTCAAGCGACTTATATGTTGTGCCAAAATTCAGAACAGCATTTGTAAATCCATTTACTGAAATTCCAACTATCGGCATGTTTTGTCGCTATTTTGACAAAGACGGTAAACCCATGGAAATGAGTCCTGAAAATATACTAATTCGCGCACATGAGAATTTAGTTAAAAAAACAGGCTATTCCATGCACACCATGGGAGAATTGGAATATTATGTCATAAGTGAGCGCGAAGATTTATTTGAAGCTGTAGATCAAAAAGGATATCACGAATCGGTTCCTTTCACAAAATGGGAGCATTTGCGTAAAGAAGCCATGTATATTATTGCTCAAATGGGCGGGTTAATTAAGTATGGTCACTCCGAGGTAGGTAATTTCAGCGATGAATTATACAATTATGAACAAAATGAAATTGAATTTCTCCCAACAGATGTAGAAGAAGCTGCCGAACAGCTAATTTTAGGCAAATGGGTTTTAAGAAGCCTGGCATATAAATATGGTGTATCATTAAGCTTTGCTCCGAAAATTACAGTAGGTAAAGCCGGAAGTGGCTTGCATATACACATGAAATTATTGAAAGACGGAGTAAGTGTTACTAGTGATGCTAACGGATTAAGCGACGTGTCAAAAAGAGCTATTGCCGGCATCATGGATTTATCAGCATCGCTTACAGCTTTTGGGAATACCGTTCCAACTAGTTATCTCCGCTTAGTTCCACATCAAGAAGCTCCAACAAATATATGCTGGGGCGACCGCAACCGTTCTGTTCTTGTTCGTGTACCTCTGGGATGGACAGGTGCTGCACCTAAAATGACTACAATTGCAAACCCCGGAACTACAGAGCCTAAACTTGACATTTCCGAAAAACAAACTTTCGAATTCCGCTGTCCTGACGGTTCAGCAGACATTTACCTCTTAATGGCAGGTCTTGTTACAGCCGTAACTCATGGCTTAACCGACAAAGATGCATTGAAAAAAGCAGAAGACACATACGTGAATGTAAATATCTTCCATGAAGAACACAAGAGTGTGGCTGAAAGATTAAAACAATTGCCAATTTGCTGTGCTGATTCTGCTTCGGCACTTGAACAACAAAAAGAATACTATCTGGATTCAGGAGTATTTCCACCGCGCGTGATAGATTCATTTATTAAAAAGCTTAAAAGCTACGAAGATTCGGGCCTTAGTGAACGAATTTTTGAGTTGCCCGAAGAAAAAAGGATAGAAGCCATAAGCGAATTAGTTCAAAAATATATGCATTGCTAATTAAATAGTCCTAATTTTTTGAATAAACGGTTTCGCAAAATAAGCGAAACCGTTTATTATATTGAACATTAAAGCTTATAAATGTCTTTAATGAAATACTGTTTATTAAATTATTCTAAAATATCTATCTGCATTAAAAAAAACAATATTTTTATGAAAAATATTTTTATGAAAAAGTTTTTCTCCATCATTGTTATTTTGCTTTTTTGTGCAACAGCAAACTCACAAACACCACTAACTACTGCAGTTGATTTTACGGCAACTGACGTTCATGGACAATCTCATAATCTGTTTTCCTATCTCAATGCAGGGAAATATGTTTTAATAGATTTCTTTTTTACAACATGTGGGCCTTGTATAAGTGCAGCACCTCAAGTAAACGCCTCATACGAACATTTTGGATGTAATACGGGTGGTGCCATTTTTTTGGGAATAGACGACGGGGATTCTGATGCTCAAGTTCTTGCCTTTGACAATTCTAATGGTGTTCATTATCCTACAATCAGCGGCAATTCAGGTGGTACAGCAATCTGTAACACATACCAAATTACGGCATTCCCCACAATTATTCTTATAGCTCCGAATAAAAACATTGTGGTGCAAGATATGTGGCCTTTTAGCACATCTATCTGCAATAATGAAATTAGTAGTCACGGTGTAAATTCAGCACCATGCACCAACGGTTTTTCTGATTACGAAAAAAATATTATTACGGGCGTATATCCGAATCCTGCAAGTGATATTGCACAATTTACATTTATGGGTGAACAAAATACCAAATACAGATTCACAATTTATGATTTGAGCGGCAAACCCGTAATGTCAGAAACCATGAATATGATAAATACCTCTGGAGAATATTCTTATTCCATACAAGTAAGTAATCTGGCTTCCGGCAGCTATATATTAGTACTTTCCTCAGACAATAAACCCTGTGGTCGTGTGCCTTTAATGATTGTCCGCTAGCATTTTTTTACAAAACTTCTCGCAGTACTGACGCCAAACTGTCAAATTTCAATTTAAGAGGCGTTTTCTTAAAATCTACTTCTACCGGCACTTGTAATTGAATAGGGAAATCAGCTTCTATCGGAACCTTTTCAATAAAAGATATATTTGCGCGGGTATTGATTTTCAACGGGAAAGAAATATTTTGATTTACTGGCAATTCAAAATCGAGTTTAACTGGCATTGAATCATTAATTGATATTGAAATAGGTATTTCTGATGAAACCTTTACGGTTTTTAAGTCTAAATTTAAATTCTGACTAATCGGAATATTTCCCTCAACTTTAAATGGGATTTTAAATCCCGGCCAGAATTTTATTTTCATTTTTGACTCTAATGCCAAGGTGTCATTAATAAACGGATATAATTTATCGGGAAAATGAAAAAAAGTATCAACCGGCACGATTTTCTCAATATTTAAAGCAAATGGCACCGTTAAATTTTTATCAACTGGCACATTCATGCTCAATGGTGCATCAAGCATCATGCTAAGAGAAACATTCACCGGAATTGAAACCGGTATAATAATACAAGTACTAACGTGAATAGTGTCGCTAATATCAGTTTCAATAAAAAAACTACTGTTTCCTATATTTTCAATAATTTCGGCAGCCTGATTAAGCTTTTGCTGTGCATGTCTTATTTTTATGAAAACAAAAGAAGCTATAATTGTGATGACCAAAATGGCCGCAATCAATAAAATGTAATTTTTTTTCACAAGCTTACTCAACTACTTCTTTTTTGTCTTCCTCAACAAAAACATCCTTTTTTGCAGACATGTTAAATCCAAAAAATATGGAATTCGCCAAAAAGCCAATAGTAGTAAGATAGTATCCTATACCCATTGAAATAATTATAATAAACTTGCCCTCACCCGGCACATTATTGCGTATGGTAAAATAAAATATCAGTAAAGAAAGAAAGCCTATAATGCTTACCACCAAAGATGCAACCTTGTTTCCCTTAAACTTAAGAAAAGCCATTACCAAGCCTGCAACAGCCATTACAAACGAAATTAAAACAAAAGGTTCGGGATCGTACTTTTTTGCCTCTTCGGACCCGTCTCCGACTGTATAACCCGAAATAAGGTTAAAGCCATTTAATTTAGCTATCTCAACCTTATTACATTTTACTGTAACAAAAGGGAGCATAAAACAAACAATAATTAAGGCAAAAGAAATCCTCGGAAAAAATATTCTATTTTTCATTTTAATTAAATATTATCTTATTGTACACAAATATAACCAGATTTGCTATAGAAAAATAACAAATAAGTATGTTTTTGTTAAAAAAACATTTAATTTTTGAAATAAATTTAGGTTTATTTTAACTTGTCGGCAAGTTTTCTCATTTCCTGGCTTGGTGAAACATTATTGTAACAAATATTATATACTGCATTTAAGATTGGCATATCCACATTATATTCCTCATTAATCTCCATCATACATTTTGATGCATTGTAGCCTTCGGCAACTTGTTTCATTTCAATACGTGAATAATTAACGCTGTATCCCTTGCCTATCAAATTGCCAAACATGCGGTTGCGGCTAAACTGGCTATAGGAAGTTACAATAATGTCGCCACTATAGGCGGTTAAGTTTACATCGCGTTTACAATGGTTTATAGAATCAAGAAATCTACGCATTTCAACAATGGCATTAGTGGTTAAAACGCTCAGGAAATTATCTCCATAGCCAAGCCCTACACTAATGCCCGCAGCTACGGCATAAATATTTTTCAGAATAGATGCATATTCAATTCCCAGCACATCAGAAGAGACAGAAATTTTAATGTTTCTTGTTCCCAACAGCTCAGATAAAACTATTCCAATATCTTCATTTACTGAGGCAACCGTAAGATAGGAAAGTCTATCCATAACCACTTCTTCTGCATGGGTTGGTCCTGCTATCATGCCGTAATTTTCTTCAGGCACATCAAAAACAGTATTAAAATAACGACTTATTACTGAATTATACTCCGGAATAACACCTTTAATAGCCGAAATAATAATCTTATCCTTAAGTAAATTTTTATCTAAAGTTTCTATTTGTCTATGCAAAAAAGCTGCAGGAATACTGAAAATAATAATGTCTGATTCGGCAACTACTTTTTCTAAATTATCACTGGCAGATATTAAATTAGGGTTTAGTTCTACCTGACTTAAATATTCAGGATTATGCCCTGAACTTTTTATTGCATCTATTATCTCCTGCCGTTTGATAAACCAATTGACTTTTTTATGATGATGCTGCAATATTTTAACAATTGCAGTAGCCCAACTCCCACCACCTATAATACCAATTCTGTTTGCTATTTTAATCATATTGATCAGAATACTACTTCAACAGTATTTTCAATTTGGTTGCGAAGGTACGTAATTTTTGCCTTATCTCCATTTTTGTATGTTGAAAGCGCTTTCATGTAACTCATAATATCGCTTATAACATTATCGTCTATCTTAATTACAATATCTTCTTTTATCAAACCGGCATTAAAGGCAGACCTATTTTCAAAAACTACATCTATGCGCATTCCTTCCCCATCCCATGCATGGTCCGGAATTACTCCAAGCGAAACTCCGCCTTGCCGCTTTCCCCTTTTAATATTTGACGAGTCATTACGATTAAAACTCAGGTGATTTAGCCCATTAAGTTTTTCATTAATACTCAAAGCAACCACCATTATCTCAGCCATGCCTTTAGCATTTATTTTATCAGCATCATCACTTGGTTTATGGTAATCCTCGTGCATACCGGTAATAAAGAAAAGAACAGGTATGTTTTTTAAATAAAACGACATTTGATCAGAACCCGCAACTCCCGATACACTCTTGTTTATATGTATCGGTCCTGAATATGCTGATGTAATAATACTGTCCCACTCCAAAGCTGTTCCAACCCCAAGTATATTAAGTTTTGACTCCTTTTCGCTCATTCTGCCAACCATGTCAAAATTAATCATTGCAATAATTGTGCTGTCAGCAATCAAATTTTGATTCAAAAATGCCTTGCTCCCAAATAACCCTTTTTCTTCGGCACTAAAAGCAATAAATAAATAATTATGATTGTTAAAAGTACTGTTTTGTATAATTTTAGAAAGCTCTATCAAAAGTGCCGTTCCGCTTGCATTGTCATCGGCTCCGTTAAAAACAACCGTATCGGTATTAAAAATATTTGTGTGAAAGCCTAAATGATCGTAGTGTGCACCAAATACAACGGTTGTTGAACTATTGTTGTTTATCCAAGCAACAACATTATGCCCGGTTCTTTCATTTTTTTCAAATTTGTTTTGACTTTGCACAAGTTTGCCGTTACCTTTCAATAATTTTTTCGAAACTTTGCCATTGGTGCTGATAATTGGCATATTAATATTAATTGCATCGGGATTGATTGAGGTTATGTCAGGAAATAATTTTGTATTGCTGCTCGACAAAATAATTGCTTCAGGATTAAACGATGACGCTTTTGCTATGGCATACTCCAGCAAAGACATATATTTGGAATCATGCGCATCAGCACATGTATCAGAGAAATTTACGTCAATAAGAATAACATTTTTTTCATTTGAGTTTGGTACAACAGATAAATAATCGGAGTCCTTTAATCCATTTCCTACAATACGCAATTTCCCTTCAAAATTATAATTTACATAAGTATTAATATAATCAAAATACACTCTGTGACGATATTCTTTTTTACCGAATTTTAAACATTCGTCACGATAAGTATAGCCTTCGGAAAAAGTAAATGGTATTGCAAAATCGTTATTGTAAAGAGGTTTCAATCCTGCATTTTCGAATTGCGACACAATGTATTTCATGGCCATTCTTTCCCCTTCGGTTCCTGCTTCGCGTCCAAGCATACTGTCATGAGACAAAGCTGCAACATGAAAATATAATCTGTTGCTTAAAGAATCTTTTTCTTGGCTCGACAATTTAAAAATTTGCCCCTGCAAAAACAATGTATGCAGGAGCAAAATAAAAACAAATATTATACGAAACATCTTACAAGAATTATAAACCAAGGTTGGCTTTACCCTGCTTGAAAACAATGTCAATAGGTATTTTATTTTCCTGAAGCTTATCCAAATCTTTTTGTAATTCGGCCGGTATTATGCCATCGGTTTCAAACCATTTTTTAGCTCCTTCGTAGTCGCCTTCACCTTGAAGTACCAGTATTTTGTTTACCAAGGCCTCAACAACCGAAGGCATTTTATCGAAATTAACCAAATAGAAACCTTTGTCGTTGCGAGAAATGGCACCATTATCCATGAAAAACTTAAAGCACATCATATTGGCCTTTCCGTGTGCACTGGCAGCTCCAAAACGTACTGAGCGGAAAATTCCGGCAACAAAAGAAACATAATTTTCCTTGATGTCGCCATCAGTAATTTCTCCCATCTCACGAAGCTTTGTAACAAGATACAAGCCTGTAATATCAGCTTTTCCCTCCTCAATTGAAGAGTAGAAATCTTTCAGAGTTTCGCGAACAGTACCTTTGCCATTTATGGTGTTTTTAATTCCAAGTCCGTGAGCAACTTCATGAAACATTACATTTTGAAAAAATGCATCAAATTTCACATATTGGCGTTGTGACGGATCCATTAATATATTGGCAATAGGCAATAATATTTTGTCGAATTTGGCTTGCATTGAGTTTTTAAGTTGTAATTTGCGGGTACCCTTCGATAATTGAACTTTTTCATCGTTTGGCAAATTGATGGCTATTGTTTTGCTTCCGGCATTGCAATCTCCGGCATAGTAAACTGCCGAATAAACATTCATGTCGCTATCGGCACCGGGAGTTTCCTTTTTATATTTTTCATCAACAGGCAGTTGTTTTTGTAATTCAGGTAAAAGTTTGGCAAATCGTTCCAGTTTTTTACTCCATTCTATATCTTTAATAAGAATAAAAGATTCAAAAGCGGCTTTATACCCAAACAAAGCATCTTCGTAGTTTTCAATCGGACCAACAACAAAATCTATATTCGAAGTTTTCATATCCATCCAAGCCATATCGCTTGCAAAATAATCTGAAGTTATTAACGCTTTTGCCCTAAGTTCAAGATATTTTTTAAATCCTGCATCTTCGGCTAACTCAGCAGCTTTGAGCAATAAATCCGATGCTTTTTGTAATTGTTCTTTAAATATTTCGTGATACCAAACAACTTTCAAGGATTTGTCCTGATTTCGCTGTACTACAGTATATAGATTTGCTTTGTTATTATCATTCAGCTGCTCAAATTCTTCTTTGGTCATGTCGGCAGGATAAAATCTAACGCCAAGTGGTTTTTCGCCAACGCCGTTAACAAAAGGTTTGTTATCACCAAGGCGGTCCCAGGGTCCATAATTGATTTCGGCAAATCTTTTTACATCAGCATCTTTAATGGTGTCAAGGAAGGCAAATTTATCTCCGACTGTTTGCATCCAATACAATCCATCCATAATTTCAGCAACATCAAAAAGAATGGTAAGAATTTGTTTTTCCTTATCGGTTAAATGACTAATATCGGCGGTAAGCTCCACCAACGCATAC
>CAZJYL010000059.1:0-11451 GCA_964550265.1 uncultured Bacteroidaceae bacterium | reverse complement strand
CATATATTATATTTAAGTGTCAATACAAAATTAGTATTTATCCAATAAAACAGATAAGTCCAATGAAGTTTAAATGCTATTAAGGATAAAATTTATCAAACTTATTAAATGGGTTCAACCAAAATTTGTCCTTTTTTCAGTTTTTCAATTCTGCAATTAATGCGTTTTGGTATTTCGCGTCCTTCCATGAACCTATGTGACATAAAAAATTCGTTTCCTTCATCATCACGCAATAAATATAATTTGTGTCTGCGCCCGATATATTCATCACCCGTGTAATTCCCAATAAAATTTAGTTCCAATTCATAACCTAATTTAAAAACAGGATGGACAGGTTCCAGCTTTAACACGGCATTTTGCTCAATGCTTACAATATAGCAATCGAGCGGTTTGCCTATTTCAATAGGATATTTTTTATAAAATATTGCCGGCAATAAATGAATTCGGCCAAATTTATCTTCAAGCTGAAAAAAATCATCGGCGGTTATTTTGATTTTATCTGCAACAAAAAAAGAATAAATTTCATTTTCCTTAAACGGAGTTTGTTTCTCCAGAACGGGGTCAAGCAAAACCGGCAGCCCTTTTCGTAGTCCGATAACCAATAATTCAATTTTTTTGGCAATAGGCTCATTTTCATTTTTATGATATTCTATTGCTATTTTATTTCCAAAAACATCAACCACGAAAACAGAAATACTGTTTTGATTGTATTTTATTATCTGTTCTATATCGAAAAAATACTTTTTCCCTTCTTCATAAAAAGGATGTACGGGCTCTAAAAAAACTTTTCCGCTGCAATTAATTTTATCAACTTTTACCTGAATGCTTTTGCCTGCCTCAAAGCCATAATTCTTATATTGAAAAAAATCTATCAGAAAACGTTCTCCGTTATCATTCTCAACCACCCAATACTGATCGGTATCCGAAACAATTACGTGTTTTTTGAAATAAACTTTAAAAATATCGCCTGTTTCCACAACTGTAAATTTATGTTTTTTCGTTTTCTATATTAATTCAGCATTGGTGTTGCATTGATATATCAAAGGTAACAAAAACAAACAAAACCAATAGAAATCATTTTCTTGTTTTTTGTATTTATTTATGTGATTGTAATATCATTTAATTTACATAAATGCAGAATACCATAAAAAATGTAAATTTGCAGCATTGCAATATGTTAAAAACAGCGGTTGTTATATTAAACTGGAATGGGAAACATTGGCTGGAAAAATTTGTGCCATCTGTTTTGGAATCGTTAACGTCAAATTCAGAACTTATTGTTGCCGACAATGCCTCAAGTGATGGCAGTATTGAATTAATGCAAGAAAAATTCGGGAATGTTCGGTTAATAAAATTCGACGTAAATCATGGCTTTGCAGGCGGATATAATGAAGCAATAAAACAAATAGATGCTGAATACATAGTTTTGCTCAATTCCGATGTTCACACCAACCCCGGCTGGATAGAGCCTTTGGAGGCATTCATGGATTCAAATCCCGATTATGCTGCATGTCAGCCAAAGCTAAAATGGTACGCTCATAAAAATATGTTTGAATATGCAGGTGGCAGCGGTGGTTTTCTGGATATTAACGGATATCCGTTTTGCAGAGGCCGAATTTTTGAGGAGTTAGAAGAAGATAAAGGGCAATATGATGATATTAAAGATATATTTTGGGCAACAGGGGCTTGTTTATTCATCAGAAAAAAAGATTTCTCAAATATTGGCGGGCTTGATGAAAGGTTTTTTGCCCACATGGAAGAAATAGATTTATGCTGGCGATTATGGAATTTAAAAAGAAAAATAGCCGTGGTTCCTCAAAGTCAGGTATGGCATGTTGGTGGTGGCAGTTTGCCAAAATCATCAGCACGGAAAACATATTTGAATTTTCGTAACAATTTGTTGCTTATTTATAAAAACTACCCTTTGCAAAAATTACGTTCAGTTATGAGAAAGCGCTTTTTTTTGGACGGAATTGCGCTTTTCTCCTTTATGCTAAAAGGACATTTTAGTGATGCATTTGCAGTATGCAAAGCCAGAAGACATTTCAACAGAATGAAAAGTAATTTTGATAAATCCACCTCTGCCGAATATCCGCCGGTTATGTATAAAGGAAATATTTTAAAGGAATTCTATTTTAAAGGAAATAGGAAATTTTCGCAAATAAATTTCTAAATATTGTTAATTTATCAATATTTTTAGTATTATTGTGCTTAATTCTGATTTAACTTTTAGGGGAATGTTAAATCAAAAGAATTGAAAACTAAAATTATTTATTAAAAATATCTGTTATGAAACTTTTTAAAGCAGCAGCTGTTTTAATATTGTTTGGTTTAATAAGCATTGTTTCCTACGCTCAGGAAAAAGTTTATTTTGCTCATTTTACCAATACAGATGAAAATGTTTATTTTGATAGCAAAGACCGTTTGGTAATGAGTTATCAAATAGAAGGTCCTTCAACTGCAAAAGAGATTGAGGATTTAAACAGACTTTTTGGTTATTTTAACATGTTTGAGAAAGTTGAATTTACCCCAACTAGTGAGCAAAACATTTGGGATGTTTATGAAATCACTTATCCGGGTATAAAAATAATTAATCACAAAAAACTTTTTGCCACTGCGGGCATTTACACTGTTTTTGTTGACGGGGAGCCTTATCCTGTTGATGGTTTTTCAATGAAAATGTTAAAAAATTAAAATTATTGGGGGTATGAAAAAATTATATTCTTTTCTAGTATTGTTAATTCCTGTTATTGCATTGGGGCAAACTCCCACCAATCAGGATTGCCTGGGTGCAATACCTGTATGTCAATACACATACAATCAGGTTAATTCATTTTCAGGACAAGGTAATTATACAAGTGAAATACCCGTATATTCAGGGGCAATAAGTAATAATAATTGCCCAAATAATTGTTTGCTCTCCGGAGAAAAAAACGATGTTTGGTATATTTTCACGGTTCAAACTTCGGGTAATTTAAATTTCACAATAACACCTAATAGTTCTTCCGATGATTATGACTGGGCCCTATATAATTTGACAAATGCAAACTGCAGCGATATATTAACAAACAATAGCGCTGTGCAAAAAAGTTGTAATTTTTGCGGAACCGCCGGTTCAACCGGAATCGCATCCGGAGGAAACGGTAATTGCCAGCCGGGGAATTCTTGTACAAATTTTAATTCGCCCTTGCCCGTACAAGCCGGACAAACATACGTGTTAAATGTTTCTAATTTTTCGTCAACACAATCTGGCTATGTTTTAGACTTTACACCTTCTACAGCATCTATTTTCGATAATATCCCGCCTGTATTTCAATCTGTTAATTTACCAGTATCGTGTGGTGCAACTCAACTTACATTTAATTTTAGCGAAAATGTAATGTGTTCCTCTGTTTCTACCGGCGATTTTCTTGTTACAGGGCCGGGTGGACCATATACTACAACTAATGTTACAGGCTCTGCATGTAGTGTGGGCGGCACTATGGAAAATACATATACAATTACAGTTTCACCTGCCTTAACAAACAGTGGCAATTATCAGATTTGTTTAACAAACACGGCGGGCTCAGTGCAAGATGCATGTGGCAACTTAGCTATCCCTGCTTGTTTTAGCTTCGTTGTATCAGGCGTTACGTCTAATATTTCAACTGTCGATGCGAATTGTGGCCCAAATGGAAGCGCTACAGTTACTCCCTATGGCGGCTCAGGAAGTTATACTTATCAATGGAGTACCACTCCTGTTCAAACAACTGCTACCGCATCAGGCTTAAATGCAGGCACTTATTATGTTACCGTTTCTGATGGCGCGTGTTCTACTATTGACACAGCTACTATAATTGATGTTGGTGGTCCTATATTGTCAATAAACGGCACGCCTGATTATTGTAATCAAGGAAATGGAACTGCATCTGTAACTGCATCCGGCGGAGCAGGCACTTACACATACTTATGGAGTAACTCAGCTACAACTGCCACAATTACCGGATTGACAAACGGCACATATTCTGTGACCGTAAGCGATGGCGGTCCTTGCCCAAGCGTAATTTCATATAACGTAGGTAACATTGCCGGTCCATCTTTAGCTCTTGTAAGTTCAATTCCCGAAAATTATGGAATGAGTAATGGAACAGCAACCGTAAATGCTACAGGTGGAACACCTCCAATAAATATAACATGGCTTACAAGTCCAACACAAACAGGACCTACAGCAAATGGCTTGTCGTCAGGGAACTACACGGTGGTTGCCACAGATGCCAGTGGCTGTACAGATACCCTTGTAGTTTATATTGGTTTGTCAACCAGCACATATATTACAGTTTCTTCCACACCCGAACATTGCGGACTGGCAGACGGCACAGCAACGGTGGTAGTACATAACCCCGTTGGCGGATATTCCGTGTCTTGGAATACAATACCTCCGCAAAATACCGAAACAATTACCGGTTTATCTCAAGGTGCATATACAGTATCAGTAACAGACTCTATAAATACTTATACCAATGTGGCACATGTTTCTCTTGCTCCCGGTCCAAATGCAGGGTTTTCTGTAAACCCAAATCCTTCTACAATCGGAGATGGCCCTATTCATTTTATAAATTCAACAACAGGCGGAACTTCATGTATCTGGGATTTTGGGGATGGAACAACTTCATTTGAACAACATCCAATGCATACCTATAATAATATTGGGGAATATGTTGTAACAATGATAGCGTCTAATAATTTTGGTTGTAAAGACTCAGCAAGTGTTACAGTTATAATAAACGATATTTTCACATTCTATATACCAAATGCATTTTCACCAAATGGTGATGGCCACAATGACTTTTTTATGCCATCCGGATTATCTGTCAATCCTGATTTTTACGAAATGCGTATATATGACAGATGGGGGAAATTAATATTTAATTCTACACGATATAATGTGCCCTGGGATGGAAGTGTAAACGGAATAATAAAGAAAGGAAATCTTCAGGATACATATACATACATCATTACAATCAAAGATGCTTCACAAATTATTCATGAGTATCGGGGAAGGGTTACGGTGCTATATTAAGATAGCATATGGCACGTGTGATATTTTCTAGCAAAGTTTTAAATCGAATATTTTATTTGATGCAAATGATATCTTTGCATTTGATATAACTTTATATTAGATAATTAATATGAGAGCAAAATATTTATTAATATTATCATCATGCATAATATTCTTAATATTATCAGGTTGTGCAAAAGAAAAGAAATCGCTTGATGCAGCCTTTAAAATGCAAAAATTTGTAATAGATATCTCTAACTATGCACATAACATTGATTCCAACTTCATTATCATTCCACAAAACGGTATTGAACTGGCTTTCAATAATGCAGATGCAACAAATGGGATTAACAATAATTATTTATCCGCAATAGATGGCTTTGGTGTAGAGGAACTTTTTTATTTTGGCAAATATTCTCCCGATGATTACAGGCTTAAAATGCTGAGAGAATTAGTGGCATATAAAAAAATACTGGTTTCTGAATTTACCAACTCAAGTGGATTTGAATCAGATGCTTTACATAAGAATTATAATGAGGGCTTTATTTGCTTTGTGAGAAATGCAGACAATTATTATTATACACAAATACCGTCTTTTGTACCAAACGAAAATACCAATGATATTAAAAACCTTGAACAGGCTCAAAATTTCCTTTATATAATCAACAGCGATAATTATGCTTCGAAACAAAGTTTTTTAAATGCAGTAAGTTCAACAAACTTTGACGTGATACTAATGGATTTATTTTATAATGAAGAGCAATTTTCGGCCGATGACATTAATATGCTTAAATCAAAAGCTAATGGAGCAAAGCGTTTGGTTATTGCATACATGAATATCGGCTCAGCCGAAAATTTTCGTTATTATTGGCAAAGCGGCTGGAAACTGCACAAGCCCAAATGGATAAAAAGAAAATACAAGGGATATGACGATGAATACTGGGTGGAATTTTGGAATAGCGAATGGCAGGAAATTATTTTCGGTAATAACAACTCTTATCTGTATAAAATCATTAGCTCCGGATTTGATGGTGCCTATTTGGATAATGTAGAAGCTTACTATTCTTTGTTTTATAGAAATTAATTTGCTACGCTCTTTTTGTCAAGCAATCCAGGGCATTTTGAACCTCTTCCGTGTTAGATTTCGGTGATAAAACAGCTCTTTCATCAATATTCCAGAATTTCACTAAATCATTTTTCAAATCCGGTCTAACAACCACTATCAATGGTTTTTCTTTAAGCCTTATTTCCTTTAAAACTCCATACCAGCCCAAACCATAGGTTTCGAGCCAGCCGCTTTCATCTAAAAATATTATTTCAACTTCGTCAATGTTGTTTTTAATATGTAAATCGCCTGCACGGAATGCTCCACGGGAGAAATTGTATTTGCCTATTGAAAGCATTGAATCTTCAATGTTTTGACCCACAAGTGCAATTTCGTTTTCACCGGGAAATAATGATATAAAATACCCTACATGTTCATCATTTGAAAACAAATACTGCATTAATATTCCTGCCGATTTAATATTTTTTTTATCCAGTTCGGGTATAACAATATTTTTGAGCAACATACTTTTTCCACTACCCTTTTCGCCGGAAATTATAACTGCAGGCAATGGTTTTAGCTGCCTGAAATGCATGGAATCTACCCATACGTTTATTGTACTGACAAACAAAGACAAACTTTCTTTTGGAGATTTTAAAATCATTTTAGCAGGGGGCAAAATTGAAATTACCATAGGTAAAGTTTCAAAACAAGTTTCCAAAACACTAAGGAAACTTTTATTGCGTAAATTAAAAGCCTTTGCCAGTTTTTCATTCCTTAGTTCATAACTCAGAGCAGAAAGAACCAATACAAACAAAATGGCTCTCAAATTCATACGCAAACCTATAAACAAGCCTTCTTTTATTGTAGGTCCCAGCATCAATGATGATAATACCGTTATTAACAGGAAAATAACCCAAAAGCCAACTTTCGCAAGTCTGCGGTAAGATTTTCTATATCTAATAATCAATAATGAAATACAGGCCAACCATGCAAATATGCCAATTTCTAATGGGAAATACGATAGTATCATCAGCATTGAAACTACTATAACAAAAAGCAAAAACAACCAATAAAGCGATCTGGGCTGATTATCGATGTTTTGATTTTTAACCTGTTTAACTTTTTGTATTTCTTTTTTAGGAAGGTTCAAAGTTGAATTTGAATCGGGTTTTTTCATACCCGTGCCAATAATTGCAGCAACGGTTCCTGCTATAAAATATATAGAGCCAAATGCAGCAATTAACCCCCATCCCGTTATGAACATCCAGCCGGTTTCTTTTTGAGCGTATTTTACCAAACTTGCACCAAGTGCAACAACATCGTTTCCGTAATAAAGCCAATAGCCTAAAATAAGATGGGCAAAATTCCATGTTATTGATACAGCGCCGCCTAAAATGAACACAATCCTGCGAGTGCCACCTAAAGATATAACCAACTCCATCAAAATTCCTTGTATGGTAATAGCCACCATAGGTCCAAGCAAAACAGCACTGGGACTAAGCGTTTTCATGGCGGCAGTAAGCAAACCTGCACGCCAATAAATGCCCTTTAATTTAAATCTATACCCAACTGCCGTCATAATTACAACAGCAATAGAGGCCAAAATTGTTCCACGCATCGGAACTTTTAAGTTGTGCAAAAAGCTGCCTATAATAATCTCGGATGAAGCCCACAGGCAGGCAAGTGCCGCAGAATAAATCCATTTTTGTTGTTTATTTGTCGTCATGTATTAATTTGCATATAGGCAAAAATAAAAAAACTGCCTTAATAAGGCAGTTTTTTATAAATATAAAATGCTCTAATTATTTTTTTACGGCATCAACTACTGCCTTAAAAGCCTCAGGATTATGCAAAGCCAAATCGGCCAAGGTTTTACGGCTGAGTTGAATTTCGAATTTATTAAGCAATCCAATAAATTGGGAGTATGACAGACCAAGAGGTCTTACACCTGCATTAATACGCTGAATCCATAAAGCCCTGAAACTTCTTTTCTTGGCTCTGCGATCACGAAAAGCATATTGTTGACCTTTTTCCCAACGATTTTTTGCTACTGTCCAAACATTTTTATTACGGCCCCAGTAGCCTCTGGTTCTTTTTAAGATTTTTTTTCTGCGTGCACGCGACGCAACATGATTAACTGAACGTGGCATTTTTTCTCCTTTCTTTTGTTGCTTCAGCGTTCCTGTTCAATAAGGAATCTTTCATGCTGAAAGCAAGATTAAACCATTTGTTTTACTTTACAAGCATTGCTTTTACAGAATTTACATCTGCTTTCTCAACCATGGCAAAATACGTAAGATTACGTTTGCGTTTAGTTGATTTTTTTGTCAAAATGTGACTTTTAAAAGCATGCTTTCTCTTAATCTTACCGGTACCTGTAAACGAAAAGCGTTTTTTGGCAGCGGATTTTGTTTTCATCTTAGGCATGATCGTATATATTATTTAATTTGGAATTCTTATCTTTTTGGAGCGATTATCATTATCATTCGCTTTCCTTCAAGCTTTGGTAATGCCTCAACTTTACCATATTCAGCCAACTCATTGGCAAACCTAAGCAAAATTATTTCTCCCTTTTCTTTATATATAATTGAACGTCCTCTAAAGAAAACGTCAACTTTTACTTTTGCGCCCTCCTGAAGAAAGTTAATGGCATGTTTAAGCTTAAAATTAAAATCATGGTCATCGGTATTAGGACTCAATCTTAATTCCTTAACCACAATCTTTGTAGAATGAGCTTTTTGTTCCTTCAACTTCTTCTTTTTATCATAAAGAAACTTACGATAATCTATTATTTTACAAACAGGCGGATTAGCAGTTGGGGAAATTTCAACCAAATCAAGCCCTTGTTCTTCGGCAATAGCCAATGCCTCGCGAAGTGATACAATACCCGATTCAATATTTTCTCCAACTAAACGTACCATAGGGGCTTTAATAAACTGATTAATTTTATACGGCTCTTCCTTTTCAGGAAGTTTTCTACGTATTGGGCCTTTGTTTGGAAAGTTTGTTGCTATGACTTTATCTCCTATATTAATTAAGTTCTTTTTTTATTTCGCTATTGATGAAATTTATAAATTCATCTGTGGTTTGCTGCCCTAAATCACCATCTCCCTGTTTACGCACCGACACCAAACCTTCGTTTTCTTCTTTTTCGCCAACAATAAGCATATAAGGAATACGCTTTAATTCAGCTTCTCTGATTTTCTTTCCGATTTTTTCCGACCTGTTATCCATTAAACAACGTATCTCAGATTGATCGAGCAAATCTACAACTTTTTTTGCATATTCTTCATATTTATCGCTGATAGGCAATACTATAACCTGATCGGGGGTCAGCCACAAAGGAAGTTTTCCTGCACTATGTTCCAATAAAACGGCAACAAAACGCTCCATGGAGCCAAATGGTGCTCTATGAATCATTACCGGACGATAGCGCTGATTGTCAGAACCAATATATTCCAAGTCGAAACGTTCAGGTAAGTTATAATCAACCTGAATTGTACCCAACTGCCACTTGCGACCTAAAGCATCGCGAACCATAAAATCAAGTTTAGGACCATAAAAAGCCGCTTCCCCAATTTCTATTACTGTTTCCATCCCGCGCTCTTTAGTAGCTTCAACAATAGCCGCTTCGGCTTTTTCCCAGTTTTCGTCGGAGCCAATATATTTTTCCTTGTTATTCGGGTCTCTTAATGAAATTTGAGCAGTGTAATCAGAAAATCCAAGCGTTTTGAAAATATAAAGAACAATTTCTATAACACCGATAAACTCATCTTTCAATTGATCCGGCCTGCAAAATATATGTGCGTCGTCCTGAGTAAAACTACGTACACGAGTCAAACCATGCAATTCCCCGCTCTGCTCATAACGATATACTGTTCCAAACTCGGCATACTTAATAGGTAAGTCTTTATAGCTGCGGGGCTTTTGAGAATATATCTCGCAATGATGAGGGCAGTTCATTGGCTTCAGCATAAACTCTTCACCCTCAATAGGTGTATTGATAGGCTGGAATGAATCCTTTCCGTATTTTTGAAAGTGACCTGAGGTTTTATATAACTCTACATTTCCAATATGGGGAGTTATAACCTGCTGATAACCATATTCTTTTTGTTTCTTCTTTAAAAACTGCTCAAGCCTTTCCCGCAAAGCAGCGCCTTTAGGAAGCCATATCGGCAAACCTGAGCCAACCCTTTGGCTGAACATGAATATTTCAAGTTCTTTTCCCAACTTGCGATGATCACGTTTTTTGGCTTCTTTAAGTTTTACCAAATACTCATCTAATTCTTTTTGCTTGGGAAAGGTAATTCCGTATATACGGGTCATCATAGGACGCTTTTCATTACCACGCCAATATGCTCCCGCTATAGAAAGCAACTTAACCGCTTTAATTTTTGAAGTATCTGCTAAATGAGGTCCTCTGCATAAATCGGTAAAAGTACCGCTTTCGTAAAAAGTAATTGAGCCGTCCTCAAGTTCATTTATCAGTTCCAGTTTGTACTGGTCTTCTTTTTTTGTAAAAAAGTTAATGGCTTCTGACTTGGAAACTTCTCGCCGGACAAGAGCTTGGTCCTGCTTTGCCAGTTCAAGCATTCTTTTTTCAATTACTTCTAAATCGTCTTCCGAAATGGTTTTGGAGCCAAAATCCATGTCGTAATAAAAGCCGTTTTCTATATCGGGTCCAATACCAAATTTTGTGCCCGGAAACAATTGTTCAATTGCCTCTGCCATAAGATGAGCCGAGCTATGCCAAAAAGTAGCCTTGCCCTCAGGATCATCCCATGTTAATAACTTTAAAGTGGAATCAGAATTTATAACCCGATTCAAATCCCATACCTCATCGTTTACTTTTGCCGAAAGCACATTACGAGCCAAGCCCTCGCTGATGCTACGGGCAATGTCTAAACTGCTAACTGCATTTTCGTATTCACGAATACTGCCATCGGGTAAGGTAATGCGAATCATCGTTTCGTTTTTTCTAAAAAAGAGGTGCAAAAGTACAAATAATCATTGAATTGACAAAATATATCTAATTGGATTTTTTATCATTTATTAAAACACAATTATACCCCCTACATCAAGTGCCTCTCCCCTGCCAAGAAAAATAATGTTTTTGTTCTGTCTTTGGCAAATTTCTGACAACAATCCGGCATAATAACTTCTTTCACTTCCAGTGAAATAAACAGTATTTTCGTATTGACCTGCTGTGCCACCTATAAACCCGTTTGTAACTCCCGACAAAATAATATTGTGAGGTTTTACAAAATGTATTTTCATATTTTTTTCTAAAATCGCTTTTTCTATACCTCTGTCTGAAGTTACAAACTCGCTGCCAATACGAATAAGATTACAGGCAATATAGCCT
>CAZJYL010000058.1:0-11467 GCA_964550265.1 uncultured Bacteroidaceae bacterium | reverse complement strand
GGATAAAAAGAATAAGGATGTAAAAATCGCAGTATTCGACCTTGGTGGAGGTACATTCGATATTTCTATTCTTGAACTTGGCGATGGAGTTTTTGAAGTAAAATCAACTAACGGAGATACTCACCTTGGCGGTGATGACTTTGACCGGCGTATTATAGAATGGCTGGCCGAAGAATTCAAAAAAGATGAAGGATTGGATTTGCTGAAAGATCCGATGGCTTTGCAACGACTAAAAGAAGCTGCAGAAAGAGCTAAAATAGAATTATCTTCAAGTGCCCAAACAGAAATAAATCTTCCATATATAATGCCGGTTGACGGTATTCCGAAACACCTTGTTAGAACATTGACCAGGGCAAAATTCGAACAGTTGGTAGATGATATAGTTAAAGCCACAATTGAGCCATGTCGTAAAGCTTTGGCTGATGCCAATATGAAAAATACTGATATAGACGAGGTAATCTTGGTTGGTGGCTCAACCCGTATTCCTGCAATACAACAGGTTGTTGAAGATTTCTTTGGCAAAAAACCCTCGAAAGGCGTAAATCCCGATGAGGTTGTTGCTATTGGGGCTGCAATTCAAGGAGCTGTTCTTACCGGTGAGGTAAAAGACGTCCTTTTATTGGACGTTACACCATTGTCTTTAGGAATTGAAACTCTTGGCGGAGTGATGACAAAGCTGATAGAGTCAAATACAACTATTCCTACCAAAAAAGCCGAGACATTTTCTACAGCATCCGACAATCAAACTTCAGTAGAAATTCATATTTTGCAGGGCGAACGCCCCATGGCAAATCAAAATAAGAGCATTGGCCGTTTCCACCTCGATGGAATTCCGCCTGCACCACGAGGTGTTCCTCAAATAGAAGTAACTTTTGACATAGATGCCAATGGAATTCTTAATGTATCGGCAAAAGATAAAGCGACAGGAAAATCCCAACAAATCAGAATTGAGGCCAGCAGCGGATTAACCGATGATGAGATTAAGAAAATGAAAGCAGAAGCAGAAGCCAATGCCGATGCAGACAAGAAAGAACGCGAGCGCATAGATAAGATTAATCAGGCTGACAGCATGATTTTCAATACCGAAAAACAATTAAAAGAATATGGAGATAAAATTCCTGAAGATAAAAAATCGGCAATTGAAGGTGCGCTAACTGAACTTAAAGACGCTCATAAGTCACAAAATCTTGATGCCATCGATTCTGCCACTGCAAAATTGAATAGCGCATGGCAGGCTGCCAGTGAAGAAATGTATAAAAACACCGGAGCTCAGGAACAGCAATACGACCAAAATCAATCTGCAAATCAGGAACCAAATGCAGGAAATGATGAAGTAACCGATGTTGATTTTGAGGAAGTAAAAGACAAATAAAAAGGTTTATTCATATTTTTTATGCCGGCTTAGTGAAATAATCATTTTGCCGGCTTTTATTTTTAATTTTGCAGTATAAAGAATATCATGATACCATTTTCGCCGCCCCGTATTGACAAAAAAACCATTGATGCCGTAAATGAAGTTTTGACCTCAGGATGGATAACCACAGGTCCTAAAACAAGAGAATTTGAACAATTATTAAAGGAATATTCTGGTTGCCACGAAGTTCTTTGTTTGAACAGTGCATCGGCCGGACTTGAAATTATTTTAAGATGGTTTGGAATTGGCCCGGGCGACGAAGTAATTCTGCCTGCTTATACTTATGCAGCAACTGCAAATGTGGTTATTCATTGTGGCGCAAAGCCGGTTTTTGTTGACAGCAATCCCGATGACTTTAATATTGCAATTGACGAGATAAAAAACAAAATTACACAAGCCACTAAAGTAATAATGCCGGTAGATATCGGGGGATTTCCATGCGATTATAATGCACTAAATAATTTGGTTTGCAATCCGGATATCAAAAATATTTTCACGCCAAAATCAGAAAATCAAAAAAAACTCGGACGGATTTTGGTTTTGTCAGATGCCGCCCATAGTATTGGAGCAACTTATGGCAATAAAAAAACGGGGGCTCTTACCGACATTTCTGTCTTTTCCTTTCATGCCGTAAAGAATCTGACAACAGCAGAAGGAGGTGCAATTTGTTTAAATTTATCATTGCCTTTTGATAATGCTCAAATTAAACAGGAGCTTAAAATAAAGGCGCTTCACGGACAAACCAAGGATGCTATTGATAAATTAGTCCCGGGCAATTGGAAATATGATATAGTGGAACCGGGTTTTAAATGCAATATGACCGATATTCAGGCAGCAATAGGTATAGTTGAATTGTCGCGATACGATGAGGATATGTTGCAGCGCAGAAAAGAAATTTTCAGCCTTTATTCACAATTGTTGCAAAATCATCCAAAAATTCAACTTCCAATATACAAAACAGATATTGCAGAAACTTCGTATCATGTATATCTATTACGGATAAAAGATATAAGCGAAGGGCAGCGGGATAAAATAATTGAAGAAATTTTCCGGCGCGAGGTTTCGGTAAATGTTCATTTTAAGCCTTTGCCGTTAATGTCATATTATAAAAGCATTGGATATGAAATAAATGATTATCCTATTGCATATGATAATTTTTCCAGAGAAATTTCTTTACCGGTTTATTATGATTTGACTGATGAGCAGGTTAAAACTGTTGCAGATGCTGTATTAGAAGCCATTAATACAATATGCAAATGACAGGCAAGCGCATATTTGATCTTTGTTTTTCTTTCTTGGCTATTTTGGGATTGATAATACCAAGTCTTATTTTGGCATTAATTATTATGGCAGAAACACGCGGTGGTGTATTTTACAGTCAGGTGAGGGTAGGACGGAAGCAAAAACATTTCAAATTACTGAAATTCCGTACAATGCATGTAGGAAGCGATAAAAAAGGTTTACTGACAATAGGGGAGAATGATAACAGAATTACAAAAACCGGAAAATTCCTGCGCAAGTATAAACTTGATGAATTACCACAACTTATAAATATTTTTATTGGAGACATGAGCTTTGTTGGCCCACGTCCCGAAGTGCCAAAATATGTTTCGTTATATAACGAAGAACAAAAAAAAGTTTTTATACTTAGACCTGGATTAACCGATTATGCATCATTGGAATACATAAACGAGAATGAACTCTTGTCAAATCAATCTGATCCCGAAAAGTATTATATAGAAAAAATAATGCCTGCAAAACTTCAATTGAATTTAAAATATCTTGAAAGTGTAAGTTTAAAAACCGATTTAAAAATAATATTCAGAACAATATTTAAAATTTTCAAAAAATAAAGTTTGCTTTATTATGCTGTAATAATAATGCATTATAAATCAATTAAGATTTTATTGTACTTTGCAAGAATAAGAAATACGGGAATTAGCGCTTAACAGTTATTAAGCCATCTTGTGTAGTGCCATCGGCAAATTTTAGAATATAGAAATACGAACCATCCGGTGTTTCTGATGCATCCCAGTTGTTTTGATAATTATTTGAACGATAAATTAATTTATTGTTCTTATCGTAAATACTAAGTTCGGTATTTGGATATTTATTTAAATTGGTAATGGTAAATGTTTCATTAATTCCATCTCCGTTCGGACTTACAATATTAGGTATTCCAAGCTCGCAATGAGTAAATACAACAAAGAAACTGTCAACATAAGTTTGGCATCCTGTAACCTGGGCATAATAAAGACCCTGCTTACTCACTGTCATTTGAGGAGTAGCCAGTTTATATTGTGGCCAATAATATTTATAGTCATTATTTTTTTGTGCAACAGACAATCTGAGAATGGAACCTGTACAAGCTGTAACTAAATATCCTGAGTTGAAAACCGGTTTAGGAATGATTCTGACAGAAATAGATTTGGACAATTTTTTTCCATTTTCCAATTCAACAGTAATTTTATAACTGCCCGATTTGTCAACGCTTATTTCAGAAGTAGTGGCTCCGGTACTCCAGTAATACGAATTTATGCCCGGAAAGTGGGCGTTAAGCACTATACTTTCTTCGGAGCAAGTATCGCGAGGCAGAAGTTCAAAAGCAGATAAAGCAGTTTTTTGATTATATTTATTTGATACATCAGTGTTGTTTATTTCAATATTATTGTCAGACAATTTTTTTGAATCACCCAAAGAGATTTTAGTTGAATCAACTTCGGTATTTATATCTTTAGTTAGTAAATAGACTTTCTTGTTGTATTCTTCGAGCAAATATTTTTGAAAATTTAAATCAGATGAATATTCGCTAATATATTTATTTATCTCAGCCGAATCTAAACTAGGATTAAACAAGATAACTTCCGGCTGGTTATTTTCTGATAAAATAACACGGAAAGGTTGTTCTAAATTTTCATCTGCTTTAACTTCGGGATATATATAATTTTTTGAAACGGTAGCATTACTAATTGTATTGTCTTTATTGTTTGTGGCATAAAAATAAACTGTAGTGGCTACAATAATTGCAGAAATAACACCTAAAGCAAATTGATAAGGTTTTGTTCTTAATAAAGCCAACAGAGATACAGTACCTACAGTTTTCATAATATTGGAGGACATATTGTCGAAATAACCCGTAGGAGTAGTAAAAGGATTTTGTTTTACCAGATTTTCATAATCCTTAGTATCCTTAATATTATTTGTGTTTTTGTGTTTTCTCAGTTTCATAATCTTTTTGTTTGACTATTTAAGTCATTAAGTGTTTAATCAGCTTTTAAAATTCCCTCAATTTTTTTTACGGCTATATGATAAGAGGCTTTAAGAGTTCCTATGCTTACCCCGACAACATTGGCAATATCCTGGTATGGCATTGCATCATAATATCTCATAATAAAGACCAGTTTCTGCCTTGCCGGTAACGATGCTATGGCTTTTTGCAATTTACGCTGAATATCACTGCCTTTGAAATAAATATCAGCCTCGATGCGCTCGCCAAAATCAGATCTTATTTCGTCGATAGAAACAAACAAATGACTTTTTTTGCTTTTAATAAAGGATAAAGCTTCGTTTGTTGCTATACGGTAAATCCATGTATATATTTTTGAATCTTCTCTGAATTTATCGATATTTTGCCAAACTTTGATAAATGTGTTTTGAATCACATCGTTGGCATCGTCATGGTCAATTACTATACGTCTTATTAGCCAATAAGCTTGCTCTTTATACTTATTCAACAACAATTCAAAACCACGTTGTCGCGTTTTTTCTGCTTTTAACAAGTTCAATATTTCTTCGTCCGTGGTTTTGCTCATGGCAAGTATTAGCGATTGGATTTTCTTTCAATGGCTTTTTTAGCAGCATTTACAATATTAATTGCTTTTAAACCATATTTAATCATTAATTCATCAGGTGTTCCGCTCTCTCCAAACACATCTGGCATTGCAACAAACTCTTGCGGAATAGGATATTTTCGTGAAATAATAGCAGAAATTGCTTCACCCAAACCTCCTGCCTGCACATGTTCTTCGGCAGTAACAATGCAATTTGTTTTTAAAATACTATTTAGTATTATTTCTTCATCAATAGGCTTTATTGTGTGAATATTAATAACATCAGCAGACATACCAACATCTTCAAGCATTCTGCAAGCTTCTATTGCTTCCCAAACCAAATGTCCCGTTGCAACTATGGTAACGTCATTACCGTCATTAAACTTAATTCCTTTTCCGATTTCAAATGGTTTATCAATAGGAGAAAAGTCGGGTACTGCAGGGCGGCCAAAGCGCAAATAAACCGGCCCGTCCCAATCGGCAATAGCCTTTGTGGCCAAAAATGTTTGAGAATAATCACAAGTATTTATCACGGTCATATTGGGTAATGCTCTCATCAAGGCAATATCTTCCATAATCTGATGAGTCGCACCATCTTCGCCTAAGGTGATCCCGGCATGCGAAGCGCATATTTTCACATTCTTGTTGCTGTATGCAACACTTTGCCTTATCTGATCATAAACGCGTCCGGTGGAAAAATTTGCAAATGTTCCCGTAAATGGAATATATCCTGCAATTGCAAGTCCCGATGCAATTCCAATCATGTTGGCTTCGGCTATTCCCGTCTGAAAAAAACGTTCAGGAAAATTAGATGCAAAAGTATTCATTTTGAGAGAGCCGGTCAGGTCAGCGCAAAGAGCTACTACATTATCGTTTGTTTTTCCCAGCTCTGCAAGAGCATCTCCAAAACCGGATCGTGTATCTTTTTTTTGTCTTACTTCTATTTGCTTCATTTGCTTTATATGTTTAATTAAAACATCGACATATTTACTTTGGTCATTGATGCCGATTTAACGGTAAAGTTCTTTTCGATTGTCAGCATTGAGCGGGTCTGAAATTTTGAACGAAATACGGCAAAATAATCCCCAGGCTGCAACATTAATACTTCTTGTTCTCCCGTTCCACGAAAATTATATACCCATTCCAGCGAATTTTCCTTTTTCAAATAAATGCTTCCGTAGCCACTAGCAGGAAATTGAAAAATTGTTGTTCCGGGGCTCGGTATTTCCACAAAAGTTGTAGTGCTTTGGTCTATTCTAACATTATTAACGTATGTTCTGGGTAAAGTCATAATTTCCAAATCATAAAGGCCACAAATATATTTTTCGCGGTTAAACATGAATTGTGTATTAAGAGTATTCATCTTTCCGCTTTCGCGCACTATGCATAAAATCGGACTCTTACTTGCCGATGAACCACCTTCAACTTTGATTTCCAAAAAACCCTGAGGAGCAGAGACCCCGGCAACTGTATGTTTGCCTGCAGTAAGTGCCAGAGAATCAATAAATCTCGGTGGTATAGTATGTACTTGAATACGGTAATTTAGTAACGGGTCAATAACCAAGGTATCGGGAAAGCCTTTGTTGTTTAGAGAATGAACAAAATTGTATTTTGGTAATCCACTAAGTTTGTCGTAAAAAGTCATGTTTACATTAGTCTCGGTTGGATTACCATTTATATCAAGTAAATTAACCTGACAAGTAGTGGAATTCAAGGCTTGTGAAATAACGATATTTAACGCTGTGCTGAATTGTTTTTCGGTAGTGGCGTCAAAATAAGTACCAACACAGTCAAACTGCTCTTTAAAACTTTTGCCTATACCAATAATAAAGGGTTTAAGAATAATTCCCTTTTTTTGTAATGCCAGCGAAACAGCACAGGGATCTCCATTACATTCTTCGAGTCCGTCGGTAATTAATATTATTATATTACGGCAGGAAGAGCAGGGAGGGAAGTCGCCGCCTGCACGCTCCAGCGACATTGCAATCGGAGTGGTGCCTCTGGGATTTATTGTTTTAAGTTTGTGTTTTATTTTTTCAATGTTATTCGAACCAAAAGGCACTTCTAATCTGGTATCATCGCAATCTTGCGGCGGATAATCCTTTGTGTGTCCATAGCAGCGCAAAGCCAATTCCAGATTAGGTACATCTCTAAGGCTATCCAGTAAATCAGACATTATTTTTCGGGCAATAGTAATTTTCATGTCACTTTGCCATCTTCCATACATTGATTGACTGGCATCGAACAAAAACAATATTCTGGTAGTTATGACTTTTTCTTTTTCATTACCGGTATTTTGGGCAAAGACTCCCAAAAACATTTGAACAAAGCAAAATATCAGAATAAGTTTTTTCATAAAATTAATAATCGCCCAAAGTTTCTTCGAGTTCGTTTAAAGCAATGTTTTTCTGTTCATCATTAGGAGGCGAACCATGCCATTTGTGATCATTTTCCATAAAAGAAACTCCTTTGCCCATAATTGTTGACATTATAATAACAACAGGTTTTCCTTTAAAACATTCACTTTTGGCTTCGCTCATAACTTTCAGAATATTTTCAATATCATTTCCATCCATTTTCAATACTGTCCATCCGAAAGAAATCCATTTAGCTTCGAGATTACCCAGAGAAACAACATCATTTAGCGAACCATCAATTTGTTTGCCATTGTAATCAATGGTTGCAATTAAATTATCTACATTTTTTGCAGCAGCAAACATGGCTGCTTCCCAAATTTGACCTTCCTGTAGTTCTCCGTCGCCATGAAGCGAAAAAACCAAGTGTTTATCGTCTGAAAGTTTTTTGCCCAAAGCACAGCCTATAGCAACAGACAATCCCTGCCCTAATGAGCCCGAAGCTATACGAATTCCGGGTAGTTGCGTTGCAGGAGTTGGATGTCCCTGTAATCTTGTTTCGAGTTTTCTGAACGAATTAAGTTCCTCAATGGGGAAATAGCCGCAACGCGCTAAAACGCTATACCATGCAGGGCTTATATGTCCGTTTGACAGAAAAAAGACATCTTCATTTTCGCCACTCATCGAAAAAGGAGCGTTATTATGAGATAAAATATTGTTGTATAATGCAACAAGAAAATCGGTACATCCAAGCGAGCCTCCGGGGTGACCGGATTGTACAGCATGAACCATGCGTATTATATCGCGGCGTACCTGCGTTGAAAGTTTGTTCAGTTCTTCGACAGAAAGCATTTTTTTTAGTTCAAAGATAAAATATTTATCAATGCAAATAAGATTGATTATTAAAAGTTATTAAAACATATTGTTTATTTCTTTTTTATGGTTAAGCAAAGGCGCAATATATTTTATCAAAAAAAGTTATTATCAAATAAACTTAAAAAATAATTATATGAAAAAAACATTTGGTATTCTGCTAACAGTTATATTGTCATATTCATGTTTCGCACAAAATGGCTTTTATCTTGGTTACGAGAATGGAGCGAAATGGGATAAATTTTACTACATTAACGACAAAGGATATAATTTAGAACAATTGCAATTAGACGGAGTATTTAGTGCATATATTGGTTACAGACTGAAAGAATATACAATTGAAACCGGATTTCAAGGTTTTTACAGTTCAAGTCCATCTGTAATTTACAATTACACAACAAGCAAACCAAGTAAATCGAATTCATCAGGTGGTAGTTCAAGTATGGATAGTTGGATTATCCCATTAAGATTTGGGAAAGATTTCAAGATGTGTAAAAATAGATTTTTTGTAAAGCCTGAATTATCGTTAACAACAATCATTGCGAGAAATTATTCAAGCAAGCAACCATCCGGAGGATGGGGTGAGAATGTAAGTTTTCCGGGAGATACAACTTTTGTTCCTACCACTCCTGATTCTACAAGAGGATATTGGTATAGACCTTTAAAAGTAAATTTTGGTATTGAAACAGGCCTATCAATTGGGTATAGATTTAAAGAGAAAGCCGACATTTATATAAAAGGGAGTTATCATAGTAGTTTTAGCCCTTTGTTTTATGATACAGTTACTCATTACTCTGCGACAGAAACTGTTAAAGGAACCCAAACTTTTACAGGGATTTCTATACTCTTTCAAATAGGATTGAAATATTATTTTGCAAAACAAAAATGATGAAGTGCCTGCCCACAACTTGCGGTATATTATATTGCAGGGATAGTGCGGGTTTCATTGGCTCAACATCAAATTTGCTTAAGCGTACCTTTTTAGTTCAGTGTTTTGAAATCGGCATCAAAAACATACTGCATGACTTTGTATGAATTAAACAATGCCATTTATTAAGTATCCGAGTTTAAAATTTCAGGCTATCAAAAAAACAATATGATTTGCCATAAAATATAGCATTTGTCTTAAAAAAGAATTATCTTTATATTTGTATATAAAAGAATGATATATGAAATATTTAATGGTTTGTTTGGGTAATATTTGCCGTACGCCAATTGCTGTAGGACTACTTAGAAAAAAACTTGCCTATATAGGTAGTAAATCAGAGGTTGATTCTTGCGGTTTTGAACCTTATCACATAGGTGATGAAGCTGATCCGCGTGCAATAAAAGTAATGGCTGAACATGGCATTGACATTAGTGATCACAGGGCCAAATTGTTTCACCCCGATAATTTTAAAAAGTTTGATTATATTTTTGCCATGGACAGCTTTATTCTGGATGATATTAAACGAATGGCAAAAAGCGATGAAGATTTAAAAAAAGTTGATTTGCTTTTAAATGTGGCTTATCCTGGCATGAATTGCGAAGTTCCCGACCCCTATTATGGCGATACCGAAGGTTTTTTCAAAACATATGAAATTATAAACAAAGGATTAGACGCACTTATTGAGAAATATGAAAAATAAGTAAGGTTATTTACAAAATTATTTTGCAGATAATAGAATTGCCTATCTCATTAATTAATGTTAATTGTAAAACATGCTTTATAATTAATTTAGTATTATTTGAATTGAGTGTTTTCACATGGATGCTATAAAAAAACTTTATTTAATCCCTGTTGATTTGGGCTTTTCGCCTGAAGAAGGTATTTATTCGAAGTCTCAAATTTCAATAATCCACGGTATACGACATTTTATTACCGAAAGTGCTTCGTTTACGCGCAAATACCTGAAAAAGTATGGTCATCCTCTACATTTAAATGATATTGACATACTGGAATTTAATGAACATAACAGAAATCAGGCCCACACCATGCTGGAAGTAAAAAAAATGCTGTCGTCTAATCAAAATATCGGATTAATGTCCGAAGCAGGTATGCCCTGTGTGGCTGATCCGGGCTTTGAGGTTGTTCGTATGGCCCATGAAATGAACATTGAGGTAATTCCAATGCACGGTCCTTCTTCAATTATGCTAGCCCTTATGGCATCCGGAATGCAGGGACAGAGGTTTATTTTTCATGGTTATCTGCCGGCAAAAACCGAAGAAAGAAAAAGGAAGCTTATCGACATTAATATAAAATCAAGAAAAGACGGATTTACCCATATATTCATGGAAGCGCCGTATAGGTCCAATCAAATTTTCAATGATATAATAAATGTTTTTGACAACAATGCCAATGTTTGTGTTGCATGCGAAATAAGTACAGAGGCAGAATTTATAAAAACAAAAAAAGTCGGGCAATGGAAAAATGCCTTACCCGACCTTCATAAAAAGCGTTGTATTTTTTGTGTTTCCGCTTAATGAATGTGTCCGTGAGGTCCGTGTACGTGACCGTGTTCAATTTCCTCAGGAGTAGCCTCACGCAAATCAGTAATTTTACCACTGAAATAAAGTGTTTTTCCTGCAAGAGGATGATTAAAGTCAATTTTAACCTTTTCCAATCCAATGTGTTTAACCATACCTTGAAACACATGTCCTTTGTCATCCTGCAGAGGAACAATATTTCCAATTTTCAGAATTTCGGTATCTACCTTGCCATCTCTCATAAATATTTCTATGGGCAGGTCTGCAATGTTTTCTTCTTCATAGGTTCCATAACCGTCTTCGGGTAAAACCTGAAATGCAAAAGAATCTCCAATGCTTAAATTGGCAACATTATTTTCGAATCCCGGTATTAAATTACCATGTCCAAAAAGAAATGTAAAAGGACGGTTTTCATCTAATTTTTCGATGATGTTTCCGTTTTGGTCGTTTTCAGAAAGTTGATACAATAACGTTACAACTTTGTTTTTTTCAATTTTCATTTTATTTTGTTTGTTTTGAATGTTTATTAA